>NZ_JACTUZ010000058.1 GCF_014490445.1 Pseudoroseomonas ludipueritiae
GCACCAGCGCGGGGGCCAGCACCGGCCGCCAGCCCAGTGCCGCCACGGCGGCGGCGGTTTCGGCCGCGCCGGGCTCGGGGCGGGTAATCAGGACGGCGCCGGGCGCCGCCATGGCCTCAGCCAAAGAAGATATCGGCGGGGCTGTCGGCGCGCAGGCTGTCGCCGAGTTCCAACCCCATCCGCTCGGCATCCGCCACGGCGCCATGCAGGCTGCGCTTCAGCAGGAAGGTGCCATCCGGCCGCGCCACCAGCCCGGTCAGGTGCAACTGGCCATCCGGCAGCAGCCGGGCATGGCCGCCGATGGGCGTGCGGCAGGAACCGTCCAGCGCCGCCAGCAGCGCCCGCTCGGCGCGGGACACGGCGCGGGCCTCGCGGTCCTCGATGCCGGCCAGCAGCTCATGCAGTTCCACGTCGGCGGCGCGCACGGTGACGCCCACGATGCCCTGGCCGGCGGCGGGCACCATGGCCTCGGCATCCAGGATCACGGAGGCACGGTCGGCCATCTCCAGCCGCTTCAGGCCCGCGAGCGCCAGCAGGGTGGCATCGGCGTCGCCCGCCGCCAGCTTGGCGAGGCGGGAGCCGACATTGCCGCGGATCATGCCCACCTTCAGGTCCGGCCGCGCGTGCAGAAGCTGCGCCTGGCGCCGCAGGCTGGCGGTGCCGATGCGCGCCCCGGCCGGCAGGGCGCCGAAGGGGTCCGCCGGGTCCGGCTTGCCGCAGGAGGGGCCGAGGATCAGCGAATCGCGCGCGTCTTCCCGCTTCAGGGTACAGGCCAGCACGATGCCGGGGGGCAGCTCGGTCTCGAGGTCCTTCAGGCTATGGACGGCGAAATCGATCCGCCCATCCAGCAGCGCCTCATGGATTTCCTTGGCAAACAGGCCCTTGCCGCCAATATCCGCCAACCGCTTGTCCTGGATGCGATCGCCGGAGGTGGCGATGACATGTTCCTCGAAGGCGTTGACATTGCGCAGCACAGGGCAGAAGCGCGTCACGAGGCCGAGGAAGGTGCGGGTCTGCCACAGCGCCAGGGGCGAGCCCCGGGTGCCCACGCGCAGCGGCAGCGCGCGCCGCGTATGCGGCTTCACGGCGGTGTCGGACCCGGTGCGAAGGTCGGCGGGGGCGGCGCAGACCTGCGGATAAACGAAGTCGCCCGCCGCGGCAGACGGCGAAGCGGGGTGGGCAAGGGACATGGCGGGCGTCATAGAACCGCCACACCCGATGGGGAAGGCAGAATAAGGATGCAGGCGTGCTGATCAGGGGTCCGGTTCTGGGTTTGGAGGCGAGTTGCGACGAAACCGCCGCCGCCGTGCTGGCGCCGGATGGCACCGTGCTGGCGGAAGCCGTGCGCAGCCAGCTGGCGGAACACACGCCCTTCGGCGGCGTGGTGCCGGAAATCGCGGCCCGTGCCCACCTGGCCCACCTGCCCGCGCTGACGGCCGATGTGCTGGGCCGCGCCGGGGTGAAGGCCGCTGATCTCGGCGGCATCGCCGCCACTTCCGGCCCCGGGCTGATCGGCGGGCTGATCGTCTGCGCCACCTTCGGCAAGGGCATGGCCCTCGCGCATGGTCTGCCCTTCGTGGCGGTGAACCACCTGGAAGGGCATGCGCTGACGGCGCGGCTGCCCCTTCTTCAGGAAATGGGGCTGGTGGAGGGCGGCGCGAGGTTCCCCTACCTGCTGCTGCTGCTCTCCGGCGGGCATTGCCAATGCGTGGCGGTGGAAGGGCTGGGGCAATACCGCCGCCTCGGCTCCACGCTGGACGACGCGGTGGGCGAGGCCTTCGACAAATCCGCCAAGCTGATGGGCCTGCCCTGGCCCGGCGGCCCGGCGCTGGAAAAGCTGGCCCAGAGCGGCGACCCGAAGCGTTTCCCCCTGCCCCGCCCCATGCTGGGGCGGCCGGGCTGCGACTTCTCCTTCAGCGGCCTCAAGACCGCCGTGGCGCAGACCATCCCGAAGTTGCAGACGGAGCAGGACCGCGCCGACCTCGCCGCCGCCTTCCAGCGCGTGGTGGCGGCCGTGCTGGCGGACCGGGCGAAGAATGCCCTGGCCATGATGGATGGCCCCACCGCCATGGTGGTGGCCGGGGGCGTCGCGGCCAACCAGGCGGTGCGCGCCGCCCTGGCCGGGGTGGCGGAGAAGCAGGGGCTGCCCCTGGTGGCGCCGCCCATCCGCCTTTGCACCGACAATGCCGTCATGATCGCCTGGGCCGGCATCGAGCGCCTGCGCGCCGGCCTGACCGACCCGCTGGACCACGCCCCCAGGCCGCGCTGGCCGCTCGCGGAGCTTGCCGCATGAACTACCGCCACGCCTTCCACGCCGGCAATTTTGCCGATTGCGTCAAGCACGCCCTGCTGCTGCGCCTGCTGCGGCGGCTGGAGGTGAAGGAAACCCCCTTCCGCGTGCTGGATACCCATGCCGGCATCGGCACCTATGACCTGACCGGCAGCGAGGCCGAGCGCACCGGAGAATGGCAGCGCGGCGTCGGCCGGCTGATGGACATCACCGAGGGGCCGCTGGCCGAATGGCTGTCCCTGCTGAAGCGGGCCGGCTTCCCGCCCGTCTACCCCGGCAGCCCGACCCTCGCCCGCATGGTGCTGCGGCCCAATGACCGGCTGGTGCTCTGCGAGCTGCATGAGCAGGACCACGCCACGCTCCGCACCCTGTTCCGCGGCGACCCGCAAGTGGCCGTGCACAAGCGCGATGGCTGGGAGGCGCTGACCGCCCTTACCCCCTTCCAGGAAAAGCGTGGCCTCATCCTGATCGACCCGCCCTTCGAGCAGGAAGGCGAATTCGAGCGGATGGCCGAGGGCATGGCCGCCGTGGCGCACCGCTTCCGCGCCGGGGTGCAGGCCGCCTGGTATCCCATCAAGCACCGCACCCCGGTGCGGGCCTTCCATACCGCCCTGGCCGAGAGTGGCATCCGCGACATCATCACCTGCGAACTGTGGCTGCGGGAGCCGACCGACCCGCAGCGGCTGAACGGCTGCGGCGTGGCGGTGGTCAACCCGCCCTGGAAGTTCGAGGAAGAGGCTGGCGCCATCCTGGAAGCGCTGCTGGAGCATCTGGGCGAAGGTGAGCCCGGCCAGGGCTTCGCCATCACCCGGCTGGCCGACGAATGAGCAGCTTTCGCAGCATTGGCCGCGTGGCCGTGATCGGTGCCGGGGCCTGGGGCACGGCGCTGGCGCTGCAGGCCCTGCGGGCGGGCGCGGCCACGGCGCTCTGGGCGCGCGACCCGGACCGTGCCCTGGCCATGCGGGCGGCGCGGGAGAATGCCGCCCACCTGCCCGGCCAACCCCTGCCGGCCGAACTCCGCATCACCGCCGATGCCGGGGAAGCGCTGGAAGGCGCCGACCTCGCGCTGCTGGTGGTGCCCTGCCAGCACCTGGCCGGGGTGCTGGCCGCCTTTCCACCCCTGCCCCCCAGCCTGGTGGCGGCCAAGGGCGTCGAGCACGGCACGCTGCGCCTGCCGCTGGAAATCCTCGCCGATGCCCGGCCGGGCCTGCCGGCGGGCGTGCTGTCCGGCCCCAATTTCGCGCGGGAAGTGGCGCAGGGCCTGCCCGCCGCCGCCGTGGTGGCCAGCACGGATGAGACGCTGCGGCAGGATGCGGCGGCCTGCCTCTCCACCGCCGGCTTCCGCCTCTACGACCATGACGACCCGGTTGGGGCCGAGGTCGGGGGCGCGGCCAAGAACGTGATCGCCATCGCCGCCGGGGCGGTGATCGGCGCCGGGCTGGGCGAGAATGCCCGCGCCGCCCTGGTCACGCGCGGGCTGGCGGAGATCGCGCGGCTGGCCGTGGCGCTGGGCGGGCGGGCGGAGACGGTGGCGGGGCTCTCGGGCCTGGGCGACCTGCTGCTGACCTGCACCGGCGGCAGCAGCCGCAATTTCTCGCTGGGGCTGGCCCTGGGCCAGGGGCGGCAACTGGGTGCCATCCTGGCCGAGCGCAACAGCGTCACGGAAGGCGTCGCCACCGCCCCCGCCATGCTGGCCCGCGCCGCCGCCGTGGGGGTGGAGATGCCCATCACCGCCGCCGTGGCCGATGTGCTGGAAGGCCGGATGGACGTGGCCGGGGCGGTGGAGCAGTTGATGAACCGCCCGCTGCGCCAGGAAGTCTGAAGCCGCTATTCCGCCCGCAGCGCCGCCCCGGCGGCCAGCGGCGCCAGCGGCAGGGCCGCCGCCGTCAGCGCCCCCAGCAGCAGCACGAAGGGCTGCCAGGCGACGCCGGAAGCCGCGGCCTCGATGCCCGCCGCGCCGAAGATCATGGCGGGGATGGCCAGCGGCAGCACCAGCAGCGGCAGCAGCACGCCGCCGCGCCGGGCGCCCAGCGTCAGCGCCGCCCCCGCCGTGCCCAGCAGCGAGAGAAACAGCGTCGCCAGCCCCACCACCAGCGCCGCCACGCCCCAGGCGGCGGTGGGCAGGTTCAGCATGGCGGCGGCCACGGGGCTGGCCAGCAGCAGCGGCCCGCCGGTGGTCAGCCAATGCGCCAGCGCCTTCACTGCCGCCAGTTGCGCGGGCGCGAGGCCGGAGAGCAGGAGCTGGTCCAGCGAGCCGTCCTCGGCCTCCAGCGCGAAGAGGCGGTCCAGTGGCAGCAGCGCCGCCAGCAGCGCGGCCGCCAGCAGCGCGCCGGGGGCGAGGCGTGCCAGGGTTTCCGGCGCCGGGCCGACGCCGAAGGGAAACAGCGCCGTCACCAGCAGGAAGAAGAGCATCGCCGCCAGCGTGTCGCCGGGGTGGCGGGCGGCCAGCAGCCATTCGCGCCGCAGCAGCGCGATCATGCGGGTGTCAGCGCCAGGGTGCGGGAGCCGGGTAGCGGCAGCGGCACATGTGTGGCCGCCACCACGGTGCCGCCCGCCGCGCGATGCGCCGCCAGCATCTCGCCGAACAGCCCGATGGAGGTGGCATCGAGCCCGACGCTGGGTTCATCCAGCAGCCAGAGCGGCACGCGGGCCAGCGCCAGCCGCGCCAGCGCCGCCCGCCGCTTCTGCCCCGCCGAGAGCATCCGCGCCGGCAGGTGCTCCAGCCCTTCCAGCCCCACCGCCGCCAGGGCCGCCGCGACATCGCCGCCCCAGAGCCGGGCCCAGAAGGCCAGGTTCTCTTCCAGGGTGAGGCCGGGCTTCAGCGCATCGGCATGGGCCAGGTAGCGCAGGCGGGCGGCATGGCCGGGGCCATCGGCCAGGGCATCGCTGCCATGCCACAGCAGCGCCCCTTCCGCCGGCGGCACCAGCCCGGCCAGCAGGCGCAGCAGCGTGGATTTTCCGGCGCCATTAGGGCCTGTCAGCAACAGGGCTTCTCCCGGCGCGCAGTGGAAGGAAACTCCGGCGAAGACCACGCGCTCCCCCCGCACCGCCGCCAGTTCCACCGCCTCCAGCATCGTCCCTCAACAGTTCTGTGCGTGCCCCGCCGCCAATGGACCGGGGCGGATAGGCGTGTAATAAGCGGCAGCGTTCGCAGCAATATGACGTGGGAAGCTCCAACCATGCGCTTGATCGGGCAGGACAGCCTCAAGACTCGCCGCACCCTGGCGGTTGATGGCAAGACCTACCATTATTTCAGCCTGCCCGAAGCGGCTAAGAGCATCGGCGATATCACCCGCCTGCCCTACAGCCTCAAGGTGCTGCTGGAGAACGTCCTCCGCTTCGAGGACGGCCGTTCCTACTTCACCAAGGACGCGCAGGCCATCGCCGATTGGGTGAAGGAAGGCCGCAGCGACAAGGAAGTGCCCTTCCGCCCCGCCCGCATCCTGATGCAGGACTTCACCGGCGTTCCCGCCGTGGTGGACCTCGCCGCCATGCGCGACGGCATCCTGAAGCTGGGCGGCGACCCGCGCCGCGTGAACCCGCTGGTGCCGGTGGACCTGGTGATCGACCACTCTGTCATGGTCGATGTCTCCGCCTCCCCCTCCGCCCTGCAGAAGAACGTCGACATCGAGTTCGAGCGCAACGGCGAGCGCTACGAGTTCCTGCGCTGGGGCCAGGAAGCCTTCAACAACTTCCGCGTCGTCCCGCCCGGCACCGGCATCTGCCACCAGGTGAACCTGGAATACCTGGCGCAGGGCGTCTGGACCTCCACCGACGCTGGCGAGACCTTCGCCTATCCTGATTCCTGCTACGGCACCGACAGCCACACCACCATGGTGAACGGCCTGGGCGTGCTGGGCTGGGGCGTGGGCGGCATCGAGGCCGAGGCCGCCATGCTCGGCCAGCCCATCGCCATGCTGATCCCCGACGTGATCGGCTTCAAGCTGTATGGCAAGCTGCGTGAGGGCGTGACCGCCACCGACCTGGTGCTGACGGTGACGCAGATGCTCCGCAAGAAGGGCGTGGTCGGCAAGTTCGTCGAATTCTATGGCCCGGGCCTCGCCGACATGGCGCTGGCGGACCGCGCCACCATCGGCAACATGGCCCCGGAATACGGCGCCACCTGCGGCATCTTCCCGGTCGATGAAGTGACGCTGGACTACCTGCGCCTCTCCGGCCGCGACGAGCACCGCATCAACCTGGTGCGCGAATACTACAAGGCCCAGGGCATGTTCCGCGAGGAAGGCCAGCCCGACCCGGTCTTCACCGACACGCTGGAACTGGACATGGGCACGGTCGAGCCCTCCATGGCCGGCCCGAAGCGCCCGCAGGACCGCGTGGCCCTGACCAACGCCGCCCCGGCCTTCGCCAAGGAACTGGCTTCCGGCAACCTGGGCGTGCCCGGCGACAAGGCCGACCTGCGCGTGCCGGTGGCGGGGTCCAACTTCGACCTCGGCCATGGCGACGTGGTGATCGCCGCCATCACCTCCTGCACCAACACCTCCAACCCCTACGTGCTGGTGGCCGCCGGCCTGGTGGCGAAGAAGGCCAATGAGAAGGGCCTGCTGCCGAAGCCGTGGGTGAAGACCTCGCTGGCCCCTGGCTCCCAGGTCGTGACCGACTACCTGGACAAGGCCGGCCTGACGCCGCACCTGGACGCGCTGGGCTTCCAGACCGTCGGCTACGGCTGCACCACCTGCATCGGCAACTCCGGCCCGCTGCCCGACCCGATCGTGGACGCGATCGAGGAGAACAAGCTGGTCGCGGTGTCCGTGCTCTCGGGCAACCGTAACTTCGAGGGCCGCGTGCACCAGAACGTGCGCGCCAACTACCTGGCCTCCCCGCCGCTGGTGGTGCTCTACGCGCTCGCCGGTTCCATCACCAAGGATGTGACGGTGGAGCCGATCGGCACGGGCAAGGACGGCCAGCCGGTCTACCTGAAGGACATCTGGCCGACGCAGAAGGAGGTGAACGACGTGGTCGCCTCCGTCGTGACGCGCGAGATGTTCCAGAGCCGCTACTCGGACGTGTTCAAGGGCCCGCAGCAGTGGCAGGCCATCCGCGTCGATGCCGGCAGCGACACCTACAAGTGGAACGGCGGCTCCACCTACGTGCAGAACCCGCCCTACTTCGAGGGCATGGAAGCCGAGCCGAAGCCCATCGCTTCCGTGAAGGGCGCGCGCGTGCTGGCGGTGCTGGGTGACTCCATCACCACCGACCACATCTCGCCCGCCGGCAACATCAAGAAGGTGTCGCCCGCCGGTGAATACCTGCTGGAGCACCAGGTCCGTCAGGCCGACTTCAACAGCTACGGCGCCCGCCGCGGCAACCATGAAGTCATGATGCGCGGCACCTTCGCCAATATCCGCATCAAGAACCAGATGGTCCCTGGCATCGAGGGCGGCATCACCAAGCACCAGCCTTCGGGCGACGTGATGCCGATCTATGACGCCGCGATGAAGTACAAGGCCGAGAACACCCCGCTGGTGATCTTCGGCGGCAAGGAATACGGCACCGGCTCCTCCCGTGACTGGGCGGCCAAGGGCACCTTCCTGCTGGGCGTGAAGGCCGTCATCACCGAGAGCTTCGAGCGCATCCACCGCTCCAACCTCGTCGGCATGGGCGTGCTGCCGCTGGTCTTCAAGCCGGGCGAGAGCCGCGAGAGCCTCGGCATCACCGGCGAGGAGATCATCGACATCGAGGGCCTGGAGGAGCTGAAGGCCCGCATGGTGCTGGGCCTGGTGATCCACCGCCCGGATGGCAGCGTCACCCGCACCGAGGTGCAGTGCCGCGTCGATACGGCCGACGAGGTCGAGTACTACAAGAACGGCGGCATCCTGCACTACGTGCTGCGTTCCATGGCCGGCGCCAAGTCCGCCGCCTGAGGCATCCAGGCACCGGCCCCTTCACCGGGGCCGGGCGCCAGAGCGAAAAGGGCGCGGTCCGGTTTGGACCGCGCCCTTTTTCGTACCCGCGCCGTGCTTCAGTGCTGCGGAGTCACGGGGCCCTGCGCCGCGCCGAAGAGCGTGGCGCCCCAGGGCAGGGCCATCAGGCCGTTGATGACGGTGGTGGCGGTGATGGGGGTGGGCCTGGCGTTGTTGCGCATCGGGGACCTCCTCGTTTTCTGTCCTCGTGCATCACTATGGTCGCCAATGGTGAACGGGTCCTGAAGCGGCGCTAACAAGCGGGACACTCCAGAACACGCTTCCGGCACAGGCCGCGCTCCTGGCCCTTCACGCCCGCCATGCCGCCACGGCGCAACCGGCGCAACGACCCCCGCGTTGCCGGGCTGAAGGCGAGAACGCCTGGATGGGAGTCTCATGCGTGCTGCCCTGCTGCTGAATCCGCGTGCCGGCACATTGCTCGCCCGGCCGGAACTGCTGGCGGAAATCCCGGCCGCCCTGCGCGCGGCCGGGCTGGAGGTGCTGGAGATCGGCGGGGACACCGGCCCCGACCTGGAGGCGCGGCTGGAGGCGGCGCTGGCCCTGCAGCCGGAGCTGGTGGTGGTGGGCGGCGGCGATGGCAGCATCCGCACCGCCGCCACGCGGCTGGCGGGCGGGCCGGTGGCGCTGGCCATCCTGCCGCTGGGCACGCTGAACCTGCTGGCCCGCGACCTCGGCCTGCCGCTGGAGCCGGAGGAGGCCGCCGCCGCACTGGGCCAGGCGGGCTTCCGGCAGATCGATGTCGGGCTGGTGAATGGCGAGGTCTTTCTCTGCCAGTCGGTGATCGGCCTGCCCAACCGCATGGGCCTGCACCGGGAACGTGTGCGGGGCCGGGATGGGCTGGCGGCGCGCTGGCGGGTGGCGCTGGGCTTTCTCCGCGCCCTCTGGCGCCACCCGCCGCTGCGGCTGGGGCTGCGGCCGGACGGGCAGCCGCTGCGCCGCGTCTGGACCCGGGCCATCTCGGTGGTGAACAACGCCTATGACGAGGCGCCGGGCCATCTCTTCCACCGCCCCCGGCTGGATGCCGGAGTGCTGAGCTGGCTGGTGGCACGGGATTTCGATCTGTGGTGGGCGGCCAAGCTGGTGGCGGCCATGGCGCTCGGCCGCTGGCGCGGGCGCCCCGGGCTGATCGCCGGGGAGGCCACCAGCCTGGAGATCTTCAGCCGCCGCAGCCACCTGCGGGTCATGAACGACGGAGAGGCGATGCTGCTGCGAACCCCCCTGCGCTATTCCATCCGCCCGCGTGCCCTGCGCGTGCTGGCCCCGCTGCCGGCCGGGGCACCGCGCCAGGCCCTGGCGGAGGGCGCCGCATGCGGGTGATCGACCATATCTCCGACCTGCACTTCAACCGCGTCGACTCCGCTGCGGCGGCGGCGCTGATCGAGGCGCTGAACGCCGACCCGGCGCATCTGGTGGCCGTCAGCGGCGACCTGACGATGCGCGCCCGCAGCCGCGAGTTCCGCGCGGCCGCCGAGTTCCTGAGCAAGCTGAAGGCGCCCTGGATGGCGGTGCCCGGCAACCACGACATCACGCCCTTCTATCCCTGGGAGCGGTTCTTCGACCCCTTCGGCCGCTGGCACAAATACGTGTCGCCGCAGACCGAGCCGCTGTGGCGGGATGACGAGGTGGCGGTGGTCGGGCTCAATACCGTCATCCGCGCCGACTGGAACCTGAAATGGGAAGGCGGCCGGGTGCCGCACCACGGGCTGAAGAACCTGCTGGAACGGCTGGAGACGCTGCCGAAGAACCTCTTCCGCATCGTCGTCGCCCACCATCCTTTCCTGGCGCCGGAGGAACGGCCGGACACCCCCCTGGCCCGCCATGCCGCCCCGGCGCTGGAGCGGCTGGCCAAGGCGGGGGTGCGGCTGATCCTCTCCGGCCACCTGCACCGGGACTATGTGCGGCTGCATCGCGGCGCGGCGGGCGAGCGCACCGGCCTGCTGCGGCGGCAGCAGCAGGACCTGCTGGTGGTGCAGGCGGGCTCGGCCATCTCCACCCGGCTGCGCGGCGACCCCAATGCCTATAACCGCATCGTGGTGGAGAAGAATGCCGCGCGCATCGAGCCCCGCCGCTGGAATGGCGAGGGCTGGGTGCCCGCCCCCGCCCCCGCTTGGCCCAAGCAGCGCCTGACGGACCTGGCGGCGGCCGAGACTCAGGCGCCGTAGCGCGCTTCCGCCAGGTCGATCTCCCGCACCAGGCGGGAGAAGGTGTTGTCCTCGATCCGCTGGGCGCGGCGCAGGTGGAACAGCGCGTCGCGCTCGGCCTTCAGGCCGGCGAGGCGCAGCTTCCGCTCGATCCCGGCGATGCGGCGGTGGCGCTCCGCCTCCTCCTCCGACATCTGGGCGCCGTCCAGGCGGTGGCGATAGGGCTCCATGCTCATGGTCGCGGCCTCGGCGTAGAGCTCGGCATCGGCATGGCCGGCGGCCATCTGCTGCTGCATGCGGTGGATGGCCTTCACGGCCGCTTCCGTGGCGGCGCGGCGGGCCTCGTCCTCTTCCCGCTCATGGGCCTCCTCGGGCGGTAGTTCCAGCCCGCGCAGCACCGGCGGCAGCAGCACGCTGGCGCCCACCAGCGAAACCAGGATGACGCCCATGGCCAGGAAGATGGCGAGGTTCCGTGCCGGGAAGGGCGAGCCATCCTCCATCACCAGCGGCAGGGTCAGCACGCCAGCCAGGGTGATGGCGCCCCTTACCCCCGCCAGGGAGGTAGCCACCAGCACGCGCCAGCCCACCCGGGGGCGCGGCTGGCCCTTCAGCCGGGCGCGGTAGAGCGTGAATTGCAGCGAGGTCCAGACCCAGCCCAGCCGCAGCAGCCCCAGCGCCACCACGATGGCGACGACATAGACCGCCAGCATCCAGTCGCTGCCATTCTCCGGCCCCGCGACGCCGGCGAGGATGCCGGGAAGCTGCTCGCCCAGCAGCACGAAGATGATGCCGTTGGCGGCGAATTGCACCATGTCCCAGACCACGGTGCGGCGGATGCGGGTGGCGGCCTGGGCCTGCCCGAAGATCTCGGCATAATTCATGGTGATGCCGGCGGCGACGGCGGCCAGGATGCCGGAGAAGTGGAAATGCTCGGCCGCCAGATAGGCCCCGAAGGGGATCAGCAGGCTGACCAGGGTCTGCAGCGCCGGGTCCTCGCCGATGCGGCGCACCAGCCGCCCCAGCACCCACATCAGCGCCCAGGTCAGCGCCACGCCGATGGCGATGCCGCCCACGGCCAGTTGCAGGAAGGTCAGCGCGGCGGAGGAGATGGAGAAGCTGCCGGTCAGCGCCGCCGCCACCGCGAAGCGCAGGCAGACAAGGCTGGAGGCATCGTTGAGCAGGCTCTCGCCTTCCAGGATATGCATCAGCCGGTGCGGGATCGGCACCCGCGCCGCCACCGCCGAGACGGCGATGGGGTCGGTCGGCGAGAGCACCGCCGCCAGGGCGAAGGCCACCGCCAGCGGCATCTCCGCGATCATCCAATGGATAAAGAGGCCGATGCCGAGCACGGTGAAGAGCACCAGCCCCAGCGCCAGTTCCGCGATGGTCCAGCCATCCCGGAACAGCCCGCGCTTGGGGATGCGCCAGCCGTCCAGAAACAGCAGCGGCGGCAGGAAGAGCAGAAAGAAGACATCCGGATGCAGCTCCACCTGGAAGCCGCCGGCATAGGACAGCAGCGCGCCGAGGCTGATCTGCAGCAGGGGCAAGGGCAATGGGATGGGCGAAAGGCGGTCCACGAAGCCGCTGACCACCACGGCCAGCAGCAGGGCCAGCACCATTTCCACCACATCCATGCATTCGTCCTTTCCTGCTCCGGCCGGGGCCTACCCCCTGCCCGCCCAGGCGCGCAAACGACGCCCGCGTGAGGGCGCCGCCGGCGGCCTTGCCGCCGCTCCCCCCAGGGGCCACCCTGGCCGCCACGATTGCCGGACCTGGAAAACTGCATGTCTCGCCCCCTGCCGCCCTTCTTCCATCCCCTGGCGGGGGTTCCGGCGGCATGAGCGGCGACCAGGCGCGGGGCAACCTGCGCGGCGCGCTGCTGATGGCGGTGGTGGCCGTGCTCTTCTGCGGCGAGGCGCTCTTCGTGCGCTGGTTCACCGACCGCGGCGTGCCGGTGACGACGCAGCTGCTGTTCCGCGCCGGCGGGCAACTGGCCTGGGTGCTGCCGATGATGCTGGCCGGCGGCGCCGCCCTGCTGCGCAGCCGCCACGTGCCGCTGCATGTGCTGCGCGGCTCCTGCTCCCTGGCCACCTGGGCGCTTTATTACATCTCCCTGACCAAGCTGGACCTGGCGACGGCCACGGTGCTCTCCTTCACCAATGTCATGGTGACCACGCTGCTGGCCGGGCCGCTGCTGCGGGAGAAGGTGGGCGCGGCGCGCTGGGCCGGCGTGCTGGCGGGCTTCGCCGGCGTCTGCCTGATGCTGCGCCCCTGGGAGGGCGCGGGGCTGATGATGGCGGCGCCCCTGGGCGTGGCGGCGGCGCTGGCGGCCTCCCTCACTTGGTGCGGGCTGACGGTCACGACACGCATGCTGACCCGCACGGAAGGCACCGGCACCATCATGGGCTGGGTCGGGCTGGTGACCTTCACCGGCATCCTGCCGGCCGCGGCCTGGGGCTGGCAGCCGATTGGCTGGCTGGACCTGGCGATGCTGGTGGCCTTCGCCGCCTTCACCCCAGCCATCATCCTGCTGATCACCGAGGCCTTCCGCTTCGGGGAGGCCTCGGCGGTCGGGCCCTTCCAATACCTGCGGCTGCCCATCGCGGCGCTCTTCGGCTGGGCGCTTTACGCCGAGGCGCCGGATGCCTGGGGCTGGGCGGGCTCCCTCGTCATCCTGGCCGGTGCCGCCGTGGTTTCCACCGCCGAGGCGCGGGCGCGGCGGTAGCGCCGCGCCAGGCCCTTAGCCCGCCTCCACCCCGTGCTGCTCACGGAAGCCCAGGAAGTGCAGCGCCGGGTTCTCGTCCTCGGAGCGCTTCCGCCCCCAGTCGGAGGTGAAGAAGGCCACGGGCTGGTTGTCGTGGTCCTCGGCCATCTGGCTGGGCGCGCTGCGCAGGAAGCGGTCCAGCGCCGCGCGGCCCTGCGGCCCATCCTCCTTCGGCGCCACCCAGCGCATGGTGGACCAGGAGGTGCCCTCGAAGGTGATGTTGACGCCGTATTCACCCTGGATGCGGCTGCTCAGCACGTCGAGCTGCAGCTGGCCGACCACGCCGACCACGGGCTGGCTGCCGTCCATCGGGCGGAAGACCTGCACCACGCCTTCATCTGCCAACTGTTCCAGCGCCTTGCGCAGCTTCTTGGCCAGCATCGGGTCGTCCAGGCGCACCCGGCGCAGGATCTCGGGCGCGAAGCTCGGCACGCCGCGGAAGTTCAGCTCCTCGCCATCCGTCAGCGTGTCGCCGATGCGCAGCACGCCGTGGTTGGCGATGCCCACCACGTCGCCCGGCCAGGCCTCCTCGGCCACCTGCCGCTCCTTGGCGAAGAAGAAGAGCGGCGCATTCACCGGGATGCTCTTGCCGGTGCGCACCTGCTTCAGCCGCGCGCCCTTGCGCAGCCGGCCGGAACAGATGCGCAGGAAGGCCACGCGGTCCCGGTGGTTCAGGTCGGTATTGGCCTGGATCTTGAACACGAAGCCGGACAGCTTCTCCTCCTCCGGCTGCACCGTGCGGGCATCGGCCTTGCGCGGCGAGGGTGGCGGCGCGAAGGCGGCGAGGCCGTCCAGCAGGTGCTTCACGCCGAAGCCGCGCAGGGCGGAGCCGAAATAGATCGGCGTCAGGTGGCCTTCGCGGAAGGGCTCCAGCTCGAACTGCGGGTAGACGGAGGCGATCTCGGCGCTTTCCCGCAGCACATCGGCCTGCCCGCCCAGCAGGCTGTCGATGCGCGGGTCCTCCAGGCCGGAGACCGGCTCGTCCCGCTCCCCGCCCTCGCCCAGCAGGCGCAGGGTGGAATGGGCCATGTCATAGACGCCGGCGAACTGGCGGCCGGAGCCGATGGGCCAGGTGGCGGGAGTCACGTCGAGGGCGAGGGTCTTCTCGATCTCGTCCAGCAGCTCCAGCGGCTCCCGCGCCTCGCGGTCCATCTTGTTGATGAAGGTGACGATGGGGATGTCGCGCAGGCGGCAGACCTCGAAGAGCTTGCGGGTCTGCGCCTCGATGCCCTTGGCGGCGTCGATCACCATCACCGCCGCGTCCACGGCGGAAAGGGTGCGGTAGGTATCCTCGGAGAAGTCCTCGTGGCCCGGCGTGTCGAGCAGGTTGAAGATCTGCCCGGCGTATTCGAAGGTCATCACCGAAGTCGCGACGGAAATGCCGCGGTCCTGCTCGATCTTCATCCAGTCCGAGCGCGTGCGGCGGCGCTCGCCCTTGGCGCGCACCTGGCCCGCGATCTGGATGGCGCCGCCCAGCAGCAGCAACTGCTCCGTCAGCGTCGTCTTGCCGGCATCCGGGTGGGCGATGATGGCGAAGGTGCGGCGGCGGCGCGCCTCGGTGGCGGTCTCGCTCAGCGGGGGCTGGTTATGGCCCGCAGCGGGGGGGCCATCGGGCGTCTCAAGGTTCTGCAAGGCTGGTGCTCCGCGCGCGCGTCGTCCGGGGGTTGGCGGGCATATAGCGTGGCACCGGCCCGAAACCTACCCAGGCAAGGCTGCCACGCAGAGGGCGCGGGGAGCCGGCAGGGCGGGTGGACCCAGGCCGCCAGGGCCGGCGGCTTCAGGAGCCGAAGTCGAATTCGTGCTGGTGCTCCCGGTAGGGGTCCAGCGGGTCCTCGGCCCGCCGGGCCTCGTCGCGGTTCAGGCCCAGGGCATCGAGCTGCTCCCCGGTCACGGCGGTGAATTCCACCCCCGCCTCCCGCAGCATGTCGATGGCCAGCAGGCCCACCTTGTCCCAGTAGGAATCGGTATTGGCGCGCGGCGGCGCCGCCACCACCCGCCGGACGCCGGACTGGATCAGCAGCGTGGCGCAGACGTTGCACACCGGCTTGCCCACCACATAGGCGTCGCAGCCCCGGGCGGCATGGCCGGCGTTCAGCAGCGCGTTCTGCTCGGCATGCAGGATCATCTGCAGCTTGCGGGCCTTGTTCTCCAGCCGCTCCACGCTGTCCTCCACATTGGCGGGGAAGCCGTTGAAGCCGGTGGCGACGATGCGGGCGTGCGGCTGGTTCACCAGCACCGCCCCCACCTTGGCGCGCGGGTCCTTGGACCATTGGGCGATGTGGTTCGCCAGGCCAATGTAGCGGCCGTCCCACCTCTCCCGTTTGCCGGGCTGGTTGTCGAAGCTGTTCGGGTTGCTCATGCCCTGACCTGACGCGAATACACCCATAGGTTGAGGTCACCCCCGCACGAAGGCAAGCGACAGACCGTTGACCCTGCGCCCGCGCCGTGCAGCAATCTCGTTTCGCGAAACGCTTGGAACAAAGGCGACGCGAGGGATGCCTTCACGCATTGCGGAGACTCGACCAATGGATCAATCGCCGGCTTTCCTGCGCCGCCGTGCTTTTTTCGCCCTGCCCGCCGCCGCCCTGCTGGCTGGCAGCCTGCCCGCCGCCCCGGCGCGCGCCCAAGGCCAGAGCCAGAGCCTGACCCTGGCAGTCGCGGCCCCGCCGACTTCGCTGGACCCGCACTATCACACGCTCTCCCCCAACAACATGGTGGCGGAGCACTTCTTCGATAAGCTGGTGGACCGCGACAACGCCTCCAAGATCCAGCCGGGCCTGGCGGAATCCTGGAAGCTGCTGGACGACACGACCTGGGAATTCAAGCTGCGGAAGGGCGTCAAGTTCTCCAACGGCGATGAGTTCAACGCCGAGGACGTGGTGGCGACGCTGAAGCGCATCCCCTCCGTGACCAATAGCCCGGGCCCCTTCACCATCTATTCCCGGGCGGTGATCGGCCACGAGATCGTGGACCCGCACACCATCCGCCTCAAGACGGCCGAGATCTACCCGCTGCTGCCGCAGGACCTGAGCTGGATCTACGTCATCCACCGCTCGATGGTGAACGCCGCGACGGGCGACTTCAACAACGGCAAGGCGATGATCGGCACCGGTCCCTTCCGCCTGCAGTCCTTCACGCCCGACGACCGCGTGGTGATGACGCGGAACGACAACTACTGGGGCGAGAAGCCGGACTGGGCCACCGTCACCTACCGCTTCGTGCCCAATGACGGCGTGCGGGTGGCGGCGCTGCTCTCCGGCGACGTGCAGATGATCGACGTGGTGCCGCCCGCCGATACGCCGCGGCTGCGGAGCACGCAGGGCATCTCCTTCTCCGAGATCCCCAGCCTGCGCTGCATCTACCTGAAGCTGGACGAGGCGCACGACAGCTCCCCCTTCATCACGGACAATGCCGGCAAGAAGCTGGACAAGAACCCGCTGCGGGACCTGCGGGTGCGCAAGGCCCTGAGCATGGCGATCAACCGCCAGGCCATTGTGGACCGGGTGATGCAGGGCGCGGCCATTCCCGCCGGGCAGATGATGCCGCCGGGCGCCAATGGCTTTGACGAGAGCATCCCCGTCCAGAAGTTCGACGTGGAGGGCGCCAAGAAGCTGCTGGCCGAGGCGGGCTATCCGCAGGGCTTCAAGATCTCGCTGCTCGGCCCCAACAACCGCTACGTCAACGACGCGCAGATCATCCAGGCCGTCGGGCAGATGTGGCAGCGCATCGGCGTGCAGACGACGATCGATGCCGTCCCCTTCTCCGTGCTGGCGCAGCGGCAGGCGCGCAACGACCTGTCCGCCATGCTGATCGGCTGGGCGACGGGTGGCGAGCCCTCCACCGCGCTGAAAAGCGTGCTGATGACGCGCAACAACGAGAAGGGCTTCGGCAGCACCAACTTCTCCGGCTATTCCAACACGGAAGTGGACAAGCTGGTGATCGAGGGCCTGCGCACGGCCGATGACGAGAAGCGCGAAAGCGTCTTCAAGCAGGCCATGAAGATGGCCATGGACGACGTGGGCGTGATCCCGCTGCACATGCAGAAGAACATCTGGGCGCTGCGCGGCGCGCTGAAGTACGAGCCGCGGGCGGATGAATATACCGTCGCGATGAACGTGAAGCGGGGGTAACACCTGATGGACGCCAGCATCCACTGGCGTCCATTCCGCACCTCCTGCATCCTAGAAAGGTCCAGACAGAGACGTGCCTAGATCACGCGCGCCACTTGGCATCTACCGGGAAGAGAAGAGTGGTTCGCTGCTCTATTTCGTGCTTGGCAAGGGCAGAAGGCCCTACTGGGTGGTTTCAGAGGCTCGCCTGGCAGCCCTGAAGGCCCATATCTACCGGATGGTGGCGATAGGCGCTTCCATCTCCATCTTCACTGCCATCAGGATCTCCAGCAAGTCCGTCAGCTTCTGGTTCGCAGTCACTTTCCTTGGGCTGCTTCCGGCCGCCGCCATGGTGGCATACCATGTCTTCTGGCTGAACCGGCACTGCACACGAGGCACGGCAGATCCGAAGGATCTGGAATTGTCTCCGGTCACTTAACAAGCCGGTATATCAAGCAATCTGCCCGAAAATTCCATGCATGCGGCCCAGGAAGCTCCTGAGCCGCTCGCTTTCCGGGTTGCCGAACACTTCCTTGGGCGGCCCCGCCTGCGCCACCTGCCCGCCATCCAGGAACACCACGCGGTCGGACACGTCGCGTACAAACAGCATCTCGTGGCTCACCAGCAGCATGGTCATGCCGCTTTCGGCCAGCTTCTGCATCACGCCCAGCACCTCGGCCACCAGTTCCGGGTCCAGCGCGCTGGTCACCTCATCGAACAACAACAGGCGCGGCTGCATCGCCACCGCGCGGGCGATCGCCACGCGCTGCTGCTGCCCCCCGGAGAGTTGGTAGGGATAGTGCCCCCGCCGCTCCGCCAGCCCCACGCGTTCCAGCCAGTGGCCGGCGATGTCGCGGGCCTCGGCCGCGCTCTTCCCCAAAACCTTCGTCAGCCCGAGCATGATGTTGCCTTCGGCCGTCAGGTGCGGAAACAGGTTGAACTGCTGGAACACCATGCCGATCCGCGCCCGCTGGGCGGAGACCCTGGCCTCGCTCAGCCGCCGGCGCTTCCCGCCCTCGACACGGTAGCCGATGGGGTCGCCATCCAGCAGGATCTCCCCGCCGTCATGCTCCTCCAGCAGGTTCACGCAACGCAGGAAGGTGGTCTTGCCGGAGCCGGAGGCGCCGATCAGCGACACCACCTGCCCCTGGCGCACATCCAGATCGATGCCCTTCAGCACTTCCACATGGCCGAAGCTCTTGCGGACGCCGCGTGCCCGCAGCAGCACCTCCTCGCTCATGCGTCCCTCGCTCAGTACCGGATATAGGAAAAGCGCCGCTCCAGCGCCGCGCCCAGTTGCGCGATGCTGAAGTTGACGACGAGATAGATGCCGCAGGCCAACAGGTAGAAGTCGATCACCATGTAGTTGCGGGCGATCACCTGCTGGCTGGCCAGCAGCAGTTCCACCACGCCGATCACGGACAGCAGCGTGGTGCCCTTCACGATCTCCAGGCAGGTATTCACCCAAGGCGGCAGCATGCGGCGGATGGCCTGCGGCACGATCACGTACCACAGCCGCTTCGCGAAGTTGAGGCCAATGGCCTTGGCCGCTTCCATCTGCCCGGCTGGCACGGATTGCACGGCGCCGCGCAGGTTCTCCGCCACATGCGCCGTGGCGAAGGCGGAAATCGCGATGACCCCGGCCCAATAGGGCGTCACATTCACTTGGAACAGCGCCAGCCCGTAATAGGTGAAGAGGATCAGCACCAGCAGCGGCATGCCGCGCATGAAGTCCACGTAAAGCCGCACCAGCAGGCGCAGCGGCCACCAGCCATAGGTCAGCGCCACGCCGAAGACCGCGCCGGCCAGCGTCGCGAAGATGATGGAGAAGGAAGCGGTGGTGACAGTGGCCCAGAGCCCGCGCAACAGCGCGTAGCGGGCGGTCCAGGCCTCGAAGGCGAAGGTGCCGGGTTCGAATTCCATGGCGCCTTCCCTTCAGCGGATGGAGGCGTAGCGGCGTTCCAGCAGCCGCAGCGCGCTCGCGATGGCATAGCAGGTGACCAGGTAAAGGGCGCTGGCCGCCAGCCAGGATTCCATGACGCGGAAGGTATTGGCGTTGATCTGCCGCGCCACGAAGGTCAGTTCCGGGATGGCGATGGCCGCCGCCAGGGAAGTGTCCTTGAACAGCGAGATCAGGTTGTTGCTGAAGGCCGGCAGCGTGATGCGCAACATCACCGGCAGCACCACGTATCTCTGCCGCTGCCAGGGCCGCAGCCCGATGGCCTTGGCAGCCTCGGTATAGGATTTCGGGATGGAGGCGAGGCCGGCGCGGAAGACCTCCGTCATATAGGCGCCGCCATAAAGCGAGAGCGTCAGGATGAAGCTCTGCGTCTTGTCGAGATAAGAGATGTCGAGTTCCGGCAACCCGAAATACACAAAGAAGACCAGCAGCAGCAGCGGCGTGTTGCGGATGAACTCGACGTAAAGCCAGACGGGCCAGGAGAGCCAGCGCGGCCCGTAGACCCGCGCCATGGCGCAGGCCATGCCGATGACGCTGCCGATGACCAGCGAGGCCAAGGCCAGCGAAAGGCCCAGGCCCAGCGCGTAAGCAAAGCGGTCCGCATTCCGCCAGATCACGGACCAATCAAAGTAATATTGGATCATTGAACCTGCCTGTGGCGCGCGGGAGACTTCCGGCGCCCCAGGAGCAGGGCGCCGGCGGCCTGCCTCAGGCGAATTCGGTGGGAAAGCCGATTTTGGGCGTCGGCAATTCGATGCCGAACCACTTCTTGTAGGAAGCGGCGAAATAGTCGAAATCGACGCCCATCATCGCTTCCTTGTAGACGGTGTTCACCCAGTTCAGCCACACCGGGTCGCCCGGCTTGACGGCGGAAGCATAGGAATTGGGCATCCAGCCATAGCCGGCATCGATGAAGCGGCCTGGCGCCTGCTGCATCAACCAGCGGCCGGCGGACTGGTCGGCCATATAGGCATCGACGCGCCGCGCGTTCAGCGCCTGCAAAGTCGCATCGGGGCTTTCGAAGGCGTCGACCCTGGCCTGGGGCAGTGCCTTGTGGACCCATTCCTCCAGAAAGACATTCTGCATGCCGCCGACGGTGACGCTGGCGCCGGCGGACTTCATCTCGTCGAAACTCTTGTATTTGCCGCCGCGCGCCAGCAGCAGCAGCGAAACGCCCTCGCGGTAATAGGGGATGGTGAATTCCACCTGTTGCGCGCGGCCGGCGGTCACCGTCATCCACTGCACCACGATATCCACCTTGTCCGTGATCAGGCTGGGGATGCGCGCATCCGAACCCTGCAACACGAACTCGACCTTGGTGGGATCGTCGAAGAGGTTTTTGGCCAGCAGCCGCGCCAGGTCGATATCCATGCCCTGGAGCTGGCCATTGGCATCCTCGAAATGCCAGGGCGGGTTGGTGGAGCCGGTGCCGACAAGCAGCCGCCCACGCTCCTTGATCATTTGCAGGCGGCTTTTGCCCAGGGTCTGGGCAGTGGCGCCGGCCGGAGCCAGCAGGCCGAGCCCGGCGCCGGCGGCGGCCCCCACGGCGGAAAGCCCGAAGAGCCCGCGCCGGACCAGCCCGGCTTCATCCTTACGCTCGTCCATCGGGAAGCCCCTCTGTTTCGAACCCAGGATAAAGCTGAGCAAGATTCCGGCCAGACGTCACTCAAGAAAGTTCAGGCGGCTCGTTCCTCGTTCCGCCCGGTCATCAGCGCCGCCAGGCGGCGGCCGGAGCCCGCGGCCATGGTCCAGCCGGTATGGCCATGGCCGGTATTGGTCCAGAGGCCAGGGATGCGCGTGGGCCCGGTGCGCGGCTGCGCGTCCGGCACCATCGGCCGCAGCCCGGCCCAGGAGATGGCGCCCGGCATGGCCTCGCAATTCGCCAGTTGCGGGAAGAGGCTGGCCACGCCCCGTGTCAGCATGCCGATGCGGCGGGGGGATGGGGTGGTGTCGTCATCCCCCACTTCCGCCAGCCCCACCATCCGGTAGCGATCCCCCAGCGGCGTCAGGGCAAACTTGCGGGCGTCGTCCAGAATCGCGTTGCGCGGCCCTTCCGGCCAGGCGCTGCGCGGCAGCGTCACGGAAACGCCCTTCACCGGATAGATCGGCATGGCGATGCCCAGCCGCTTCAGCAGCGGCACGCTCTGGCTGGCCAGGGCCACCACCACGGCATCGGCCGGCAGCTCGGCGGCGGCGCCATCGCTCTCCACCCGCACGCTGGCCACCCGGCCGCCCTTCAGCACCACGTCCTGCACCGTGGTCTTCCAATGGAAGCGGACGCCGCGCGCCTCCAGCCAGGCCGCCAGCGCCTGGGAGAACTTGTTGCAGTCACCGATCTCGTCCTGCGGAAAGGTCAGGCCGCCGGCGATCTTCTCCACCACCGGGCCCAGCGCGGGCTCCTGCGCCACGCATTGCTCGCGCGTCAGCACCTCGGTCTGCAGCCCGTGCGGGGCCAGGGCGAGGTGCGCCGCCGCCGCCACGTCCAGGCTGCCCTGGTCCGCGAAGGTCTTGATGACGCCGGTGGCGTAGTCGTACCGCACGCCGGTGGCGGCGCGGATCTCGCCCATCGCCGCGGCCGATTCCATGGCCAGCTTCAGGTTGGCCAGGCTGCCCTTCTCATAGGCCGCCGGGCGCGCCGCCATCAGGAAGCCCAGGCCCCAGCGCCACATCCTCGGCACGGCGGAAGGGCGCAGCAGCATCGGCGCATCCTCCTGCCCCAGCCATTTCAGCACCTTCAGCGGGATGCCCGGCGCCGCCCAGGGCTGCACGGAGGAGACATGGATCATCGCCCCGTTGCCCCAGCTGGTTTCCAGCCCGGCGCCCTCGCGCCGCTCCACCACCTCCACCTGATGGCCCGCCTGGTGCAGCCAATAGGCGCTGGCGACGCCGACGACGCCGGCACCGAGGATGGTGATACGCATATCCGAAGAACCCTCGCGAGAAAGCCGGATGGCAGCGCGGCGACGCCCGGATTGCAAGCCCCGCCCGCGCTGTTCTATCGAGGGAAACCATGCAGACCTCCCCTCCCCCTGCCCGGACCGCCTTCGACGCCATCGTGATCGGCGGCGGACTGGTGGGCGCGGCCATCGGCTACGGCTTGCAACGCCAGGGCCTGGCCACGCTGCTGCTGGATGAAGGCGACATCGCCCACCGTGCCAGCCGGGGCAATTTCGGGCTGATCTGGGTGCAGTCCAAGGGCCTGGGCGCGCCGCACTACCAGCGCTGGACGCGCGGCTCGGCCAGCGAATGGCCGGCGCTGGCCGAGGACCTGCAAGCCCGCACCGGCATCGACACCCGCCGCCAGCAGCCCGGCGGCGTCAGCTTCTGCCTGGGGGAGGAGGAATTCGAGCGCCGGTCCGAGGTCATGGCGCAGATGCAGGCCGAGGCCGGGAACTTCGGCTTCGAATACCGCATGATCCGCGCCGCCGAGGCACGTGACATGCTGCCGGGCATCGGGCCCGAGGTCACCGGCGTGAGCTGGACGCCCTATGACGGCCATGCCAGCCCGCTGCACCTGCTGCGGGCGCTGCACGAGGGCTTCACCGGGCTGGGCGGCACATACCTGCCCAATGCCGGCGTGGCGGAAAGCACCGCCGCGCCGCGCGACTTTTCCGTCAGCGCCGCCGGCCGCCGCTTCACCGCGCCGCGCGTGGTGCTGGCGGCGGGGCTGGGCAATGCGGCCCTGGCGCCACGCTTCGGCCTTTCCGCGCCGGTGGTGCCGGAACGTGGACAGATCCTGGTGACGGAACGTGCCCAGACCATCCTGCCCATGCCCACCGTCAGCCTGCGCCAGACCGCCGAGGGCAGCCTGATGATCGGCGACAGCAAGGAAGACGCGGGCTTCGACACGCTGACCCAGTCGCCCGAGATCATGCGCACCATGGCCCGCCGCGCCGTGCGCTGCTTCCCGTGGATTGCCGACCTCAACATCGTCCGCGCCTGGTCGGCGCTGCGCGTCATGGCGCCGGACGGGTTGCCGGTCTACGACCAGTCCGAGCGCTTCCCCGGCGCCTTCACCGCCAATTGCCATTCCGGCGTCACGCTGGCCGGCGCCCATGCCAACCGCCTGGCGCCGATGGTCGCCGCCGGCGCCCTGGACTCCGAACTCTCCCTCTTCAGCGCGAGGCGCTTCGATGTTCTTGCCCCGGCCTGAGCCGCGCCCCGCCACGGTCGAGGTCCTTGTGGACGGAACCCCGGTGCGGGTGCCGGAAGGCGCCACCGCCGCCGCCGCCGTGCTGCTGGCCGGCATCCCCGCCATCCGGGAAACGCCCGTCACCGGCGCCCCCCGCCTGCCCTATTGCATGATGGGCATCTGCTTCGACTGCCTGGCCGAGATCGACGGCCTGCCCAACAAGCAGGCCTGCATGGTGGAAGTGAAGCCGGGCATGCGCATCGCCCCCCAGCATGGCGCCCGCGTGGCGAAGGTGGGCGCATGATGACCGACCTCGCCATCATCGGCGCCGGCCCCGCCGGGCTTTCCGCCGCCATCGAGGCCGCCGCGCTGGGCCTTTCCGTCACCGTGATCGACGAGCAGCCGGCGCCCGGTGGCCAGATCTTCCGCGGTGTCGAGCGCGCCGCCACCGACCCGGCGCTCGCCGGCGAATACGGCACGGAGGGCGCCCGGCTGGTGCGCCGCTTCCGGGGCGCCATCCGCTATCCCGGCGGCATCGACTACCGCCCTTCCACCACGCTCTGGCACCTGGATACCGAGGCCGGGCTGCTCTCCCTGCGCGGCGATGGCGGCAGCACCACCCTGGCCGCCCGGCGCGTGCTGCTGGCAACCGGCGCGCAGGAACGGCCGGTACCGATTCCCGGCTGGACGCTGCCCAATGTCATGACCGCCGGCGCGGCGCAGATCCTGCTGAAGCAGGCGGGCGCCGTGCCGCGCGGCCGCACCGTATTGGCCGGCCAGGGGCCGCTGCTCTGGCTGCTGGCGGGGCAGCTCGCCCGCGCCGGTGCCGCGCCTTCCCTGCTGCTGGAAACCACGCCGCGTGGCGCG
>NZ_JACTUZ010000059.1 GCF_014490445.1 Pseudoroseomonas ludipueritiae
CGCAAGCCGGCGGCGGCCAGGAAGACGGCGGCGGCGCCGAAGAAGGCGGCCACCGCGCGCAAGCCGGCGACCACCCGCCGCGGCAAGGCGGCGGCTACCCCCGCGCCGGAGGCGGTGGAAACCCTGACCATCACCGAGACCGTGGTGAAGCGCAGCGCGCCGCGGAAGTCTTCCAGCACCCGCTCTCGCAAGAAGGCGGAGGCGCCGGAGATGCCGGCCGCTGACTCCGGCATGGACAGCGCGGCCGCCGCGGAGAGCGTGTCGCCGCCCGCCCCGGCCGCGGAAGGCAACTCGCTTCCGGAAGAGCTGAACGGCAACTAAGCCGCTCGGCAGGATGAAAGAAGGCGCCACCGGCAACGGAGGCGCCTTTTTTCATGCGCGCGCATCCCCTAGCCTGCGCCGATTGGGGAGAATCAGATGAGCGACAATCTGCGGCGCGTCCTTTACCTCAGCCACGCGCCCGAGAAAGTTTATGCCCTGTGGCGCGCCCGTATGCCGGAAGGCTCCGAGTTGTTGACGCTCTCCGCCAATGACGACGCGGAGCGCCTTGAAAAGCTGGCAATCGCGGATGCCGTGATCGTGGCGCCCGCCGTGCTGAAACCCGAATGGGTGAAGCTGGCGCCGCGCCTGTCCCTGGTGCAGCACCAGGGCGTGGGCTGGGAAGGGGAGACGCCGATCGCGGCCTTGCGGGAGCGTGGTATCCGCCTTGCCATCAATCCACTCGGCACGCCGGAAGTGGTCAGCGAGCATGCGCTGGCGCTGATCTTCGCCTGCCTGCGCCACATTCCCCGCGCCGATGCGGCCATGCGCCGTGGCGAGTGGCTGGGCACCGCCATCCGCCCCATCTCGCGCAACCTGCGTGGGCGCACCGTGGGCATCGTCGGCATGGGTCGCATCGGCTCGGCGGTGGCGGCGTTGTTGCAGCCCTTCGGCGTGCGCGGGCTTTACGCCGACCCGGCGGTGCAACTGCCGGAAGGACTGGAACTGGCGCTGGGCTTCCGCCGCGTGCCGCTGGATGTGCTGCTGCGGGAATCCGATGTGGTCACGCTGCACCTGCCGGCCACGCCGGCCACCAAGCACATCATCAACGACCAGAGCCTGGCGACCATGAAGCCGGAGGCCATTCTGGTGAACTGCGCCCGCGGCGCTGTGGTCGATGAAGCCGCGCTGGCCCGCGCGCTCTCCGCCGGTGTCATCCGCGCCGCCGGCATCGATGTCTTCGAGCCGGAGCCGCCGCGCCCCGACAACCCTTTGCTGCACCTGGAGAATGCCGTGCTGACGCCGCATATCGCCGCCGGTACGCTGGATGCCATGCTGGCCAAGGTGGAAGGCGCCACGGCCAATCTCGGCCGCTTCTTCCGCGACGGCACGCTGGAGAACGAGATCGACCTCTCGGTGCTGCCGTGATCATCCGGCTGTTGCCGCCGGGGGAGCGGGCGCCGATCGGCGCGCTGCTGGATGCCTATGCGGCGGAGATGCGCGGGGTGCTGGCCGGCGATGCCGCGCTGGCCCCCGGTGCCGCCCTGGCGCTGTTGCAGGCGGATGCGCGCACCGAGATCCTGGCCGCCTTCGAGGGTGAGGAGGCGCTGGGCTTCGCGCTGTTCTACGACCTGCCGGAAGCGGTCTTCGCCCGCCGCTGCGGGCAGCTCGACGATCTTTTCGTGCGGGCGGAGGCGCGGGGCAGGGGCATCGCGCGCGGCATGATCGGGGAGCTTCAGGCGCTCGGGCGGCAGCGACACTGGACGCATCTGCGCTGGTTCGTGCCGCCGGAGGATCATGCGGCGCTGGCGCTTTACCAGCGCATTGCGGAGGAGCCGGGCTGGCGCTCCTTTATTCTTCGCCTGGATTCTGCGGCGTCGCTGTAGGGCGGTTGCGCCGCAGGCTGCGGGAGAAGCGCAGGGAGGTGCTGACGAAGCCCTGGGCGCGGTAGAAGGCATGCGCTTCCTCCCGCTGGGTGCCGGTGGTCAGCTCCAACAGGTCGCAGCCTGCCTGCCGCGCCGCCTGCGCGCCCGCCTTCAGCAGCAGGCGGCCGACCCCGCGCCCGCGCTCCGCCTCATCCACCACCAGGGTGGTGATGCGGGCAACGGGGCGCGGGTCTTGCAGCATGGGTGCCCAATGCAGGGCAATCAGGCCCACCAACGGGCCGTAATCGGCTGCCACCAGCAGGGTGCCATGGTTGTCCCGCAGCACCTGCGCCAGCCGCTCAGCGGCCTCCTGTGGCGGAATGGAATAGCCGAGCTGCCCCATCAGCCGCGCGACATCGGCCGCATCCGCCGGCACGGCGCCACGGACCTCGATGCCGCGGAGCGGGCTCCAGGCCATCAGCGCGCCAGCAGCCCGCCCGCCACCAGCAGATCCGCCGTGGCCGGGTTGAAGGCGCAGGGCACGTCATAGACCAGGGCAATGCGCAGCAGCGCCTTGACGTCCACGTCATGCGCCTGCGGTGCCAGCGGGTCCGGGAAGAAGATCAGCGCGCCGATCTGCCCTTCCGCGATCATGCCGCCGATCTGCTGGTCGCCGCCCAAAGGGCCGCTCTTGACGGTGGTGACATCCAGCGCCGGGTTGCGTTCCCGCAGCACGCCGCCGGTGGTGGCGGTGCAGACCAGCTTGTGCCGGTCCAGTTCCGCCGTATGCCGCGCTGCCCATTCAGCCAGGGCGGGCTTCATGCGGTCATGCGCGACCAGGGCGAGCTTCAGGGGCATGCTGCATCCTTTATCCGAAGGTGGAGAGAAGGTCGTCCACCTGCGCCGGAGTCAATGTGCGGGCGGGCATGCCGCGCAGCATCAGCGCCAGCCGGGCGGCTTCCTCCAGTTCCTCGGCGGCATAGACGGCATCAACCAGCGTCTTGCCGGAGACGACGGGGCCATGATTGGCCAGCAGCATCGCACGCGCTTCCAGCGCGGCAGCATGCACCGCTGGCTCCATCGCCGCGTCGCCGGGGCGGTAATAGGGCACCACGGGCAGGCTGCGGCCGATGCGCATGACGAAATAGGGCGTCAGCGGCGGGATGGGCGCGGGCTCGCCCGGCGTGGCCAGGCAGCCGATGGCGGTGGCATGGGTGGAATGCAGATGCACCACCGCGCCGGCCTCCGGCCGCGCCGTCAGCACCGCGCGGTGCAGGAAGACTTCCTTGGAAGGCTTGTCGCCGCCGATATGCTGCCAGTCCCGGTCCAGCCGGCTGATGCGCCGCGGGTCCAGGTTGCCGAGGGAGGAATTGGTCGGCGTCATCAGATAGCCGTCCTCCAGTCGCACGCTGATATTGCCGGCGCTGCCGACCGAATATCCGCGGGCGAAGAGGCTGGCGCCAAGGCGCGCCAGCTCCTCGCGGAGTGCCTGCTCCGTCATGCGCTGAAGGCCTTCAGGAAGAAGTCCCGGGCGCCGAAATTGCCGGATTTCAGCGCCAGGTGCAGGCCGGCGGGCTCGGCATAGGTCCAGGGCACGCCGGGGTCGATCTGCGGCCCGATGCGGAGCGAGGTGACGCCCAGCCGCTGCACCACCGCGCCGGAGGTCTCGCCACCTGCCACCACCAATTGCCGCACGCCGGCCGCGACGAGGTCGGCGGCGATGGTCGCGAGCGCTTCTTCCACCAGCACGCCGGCGGCCTCGCGCCCGAGCTTTTCCTGCAAGGCCGCGACCTTTTCCGGTGGGGCGGAGGCGGCGATGACCACCGGCCGGTCCTCGGAAAGCTTGCCCTGCACCCATCCACGCGCCTGCGCGGCCAGGGCCGCCGCATCCGGCGTGGCCAGCGCGTCCAGTTCCAGCACAGGCACATGGTCCCGCGCCATGCCGATCTGCGCGAGCGTGGCGCGGGAGCAGGAACCGGCGATCACCGCCATGGTGCCGCGCGCTTCCGGCAGTTCGTCTGCATCCTCGCGTTCCGGCAGCAGGCCCTGGAGGCGGAAATTCTCCGGCAGGCCCATGGCGATGCCGGAACCGCCGGTGACCAGCGCGTGTTCGGCGCAGGCACAGCCGATGGCATGCAGATGCGAGTCCGTCACCGCGTCCACGATGGCATAGCGGCGGCCGGCGTCGCGCAGCCGGTGGAATTCGCGGCGGATGGCGGCCTCGCCCTGGTCCACCGCGCTGAAGGGCACGAGCCCGACGCCGCCATCGGTCTGGCGGGAGAGCACGCGCACCAGATTGGCATCGCGCATTGGCGTCAGCGGGTGGTTCTCCATGCCGCTTTCGTTCAGCAGCTTGTCGCCGACAAAGAGATGGCCCTGGTAGATGCTGCGCCCATTCGCCGGGAAGGCGGGGCAGGCGATGGCGAAGCCCGCGTGCAGCCGCCGCATCAGCGCATCGGCCACCGGGCCGATATTGCCTTCATCGGTGCTGTCGAAGGTGGAGCAGTACTTGAAGAAAATCTGCCGCGCACCTCCGGCCAGCAGCGCCTCGCAGGCGGCGAGGCTTTCGGTCACCGCCTGCTTCACCGGCGCGGTGCGGGACTTCAGCGCCACCACCACGGCATCGGCTTCCGGCAGCGGACCTTCCGGCACGCCGATCACCTGCACGGTGGTCATGCCGTGCGCGACCAGCATGGCGGCGAGGTCGGTGGCCCCGGTGAAGTCGTCGGCGATGCAGCCGAGGATAGGCATGGCGTTCTGTCCCGTTTCTTCTAGTTGATGACCCGTGGAGTCTTCGGCGTGGCCTGCGGCAGCGCCAGCACATCGGTATGGCCGACGCGCGCCACCAGGACGCCGCGCGCGGCCTGCAACTGGCGCGCCTTGCGCCATTCCTCGACAGCCGGAGCCAGGACACGGGGCAGGGCGCGGATCGCGGCATCGGCATGGCCATCAGCCAGGGCTTCCGCCATGGCGGGCGTGGCGGCGGGGATGCGCCAGGGGCTGGGGGCCGTGGTGACGGAAAAGCCGCGCGCACGGAAAGCCTGCGCCAGGATGCCCGGCGCTTCCGGCCCCAGGGCGTGGCCGCCAAAGCCCTTGTCGCGCTGTTGGTCACGCCGGAAGCCGCGTGCCACCAGCCTGTCCTTGGGGTGCGGCGGGAAGAAGCCCTCATGGCCATCCACGTTCAACGCGGCATAGAAGGGCACCTGCAGCGCCGCCGCCATCCGCGCCACCCAAGGGCGGGAGACGAGGTCGCCCAGCGCGCTGCTGACCACGCCATCCGCCTGATCCAGCCTCAGGTTGCCGGGTGCATCCGCCAGATCCGCCAGTTGCGCTTCCACGCGCCAGACGCCGACGGGCGTGTGCACCAGCATGATCTGCGGCTTGGGCAGCGTGACCATCCAGCCCACGCGCTCGGCGGCCTCGGCGATGTCGTCGAAGGCACGGTCCAGCAGCGCGGCACTGGAATCCACCAGCGTCCAGATCTGCGTGCGCCCGATATAAGGTGCCAGCCAGCGGAACAGCGAACCCGTGCCGGCGCCAAGGTCGATGATGCGCGGCCGGACCGGCAGCGCATCCGCCAGCAGCAGCGCCAGCGGCACGGAACGCGCGCGGCCGTCGAAGGGCTCGCGCAGTTGCAGCCATTCGGCGTCGAAGCCCTCGCTCATGCGCCGGCCTTTTCCATCTCGGCCAGGAAGGCGGTGGCGCGGTCGGGCCAGCGGGGCAGGGCCTGCCCGGCTTTCCAGGCTTCCTCGGCCATCTCGGCGCGCAGGCCGGTGTCGAAGATCGGTCGGCGCATGGCGCGGGACAGGGAGGTGACATCCCCCGGCGCCGCGATCACGCCCGCTGTTTTCGGCACCACATCGGCGATGGCGCCACCGGCGGTGATGGCCACCGGCAGGCCGCGCGCCAGGGCTTCCGCCGCCGCCATGCCATAGCCTTCCCAATAGGTCGCCAGGGCAAAAAGGTCGGTGCGGGCATAAAGCTGCTCCAGCTCCTCCTGCGGCACCTCACCGGCGAAGGTCACGCGGTTGGCGATGTTCAGCTCCTCCGCCAGCGCGACGAGGGTCTTGGCATGCACGGGGTCGCGCGGGCCGCCGGCGATGGTGAGGCTCCATTCCAGGTCGGTCAGCCGCGCCAATGCGCGCAGCAGCACGTCATGCCCCTTGCGCGGCGTCAGCACGCCCACGGCCAGGATGGCGCAGCCCGCCCCGCCGGAACCCTGGGAACGCGGCGCCGGGTCGGTGCCCGGCTCCACCACGCCGATACGCTCGGCGGTGACGGGGAATTCCAGCGGCAGGCGGTCTGCCGTCAGTTGCGAGGTCGCCACCAGTCGCGCCATGCGCGGGAAGAGCAGCTTTTCCAATTTCTTCAGCCGCGCGCGGTCTTCCTCCGGCACGCCGGGCTCGATGGCGGTGGGGTGGTGGATCAGGCCGATGGCGCGGCGGCGCTCCAGTTCTTCCACCAAAGGTGCGAAGGAAGGCAGGCCGAGGCCATCAATAATGATGCGCGTGTCGTCCGGAATGCTCGCCAGCGCGGCGCGGGCGGAAGCTTCGGCGGCGGCATCGGGCAGCGGGTGGCGGCCTCCCAGCTCCACCACCTCAATCTCATGGCCGGCGGCGCGGAAGCCCTCCACCAGCCGGCGGTCATAGCCATAGCCACCGGAGACGATGCTGAAAGGGCCAGGAACCAGCAGCGCGAGCTTCATCAGAGCGGGGCCTCGTAGGCGGCCCAGGCCAGCGGGCTTTCCCGCAGCAGCACCTTGATGGATTCCACGCCCTTCGCGCCCTCGCCGAAGCGGCCGGCGCGGATGGCCTCGGCCAGCTTGCCGTGAATGAAGCTGCACAGGAACTCGGTGCTGGTGTTCTGCCCGGCGAATTCGGGCAGATCGTCCAGGTTGTTGTAGTCGAAGCCATCCAGGATGCGGCGCAGCTCGACGCGCGCGGCGGCGATGTCGATCAGCAGGTTCAGCCGGTCCAGCCTCGGCGCGCGGAACTCCGCCTCCACCACGAAAGTGGCGCCATGCACGCGCTGCGCCGGGCCGAATTCCTCGCCCTTGAAGCTGTGGGCGACCATGACATGGTCGGCGACGGTCAGGCTGTACATGCAGGCATCTCTTCAGGTTGGTCCGATCAGTAGGTGACGACGGGGCAGAGCGGCGCAACCTCTCCCGGCGCCGCCGGGCCAAGGATGGCGGCATATCGCGCCGGAAGCTCGCCAAAGGAAAGGGTGGGGCCGCAGAGCGCGTCCAGCGCCGGCTCCGCCAGCAGGGACAGCGCCAGGGCCATCCGCTCCGCATGCGTGCGGCGGCCGCGCATGGCGGGGGCGACGTTGCCGACCTGGGTGGAGATCAGTTGCAGCCGCCTGGCATGGAAAGCCTCGCCCAGCAGCAAGCCAACTTCCTTGTCGCCATGCCAGGAGGCTTCGAGGATGCGGGCCTCGAAGGCCGCGCGGCTGAGCGCGCAGCGCAGGCCGGCGGCGCTGGCGGAGGTATGGACGATCAGCTCCTGCTCCGCCGGCGCCGCCTGGGGCAGCGCGAAACGGAGGCCCAGGCGCCGCGCCACATCTTCCCGCGCCGGGTCGGTATCCACCACGGTCACGACCGTGCCAGGAATGCGGCCCAGCAGCCAGCCCGTCAGCAGCCCCACCACGCCAGCGCCCACCACCAGCACGCGTTCCCCCGGCAGCGGGCGGGCGTCCCAGGCGATGTTGAGGGCGGTTTCCATGTTGGCGGCCAGCACGGCGCGGGCATTGGGCACGGCATCGGGGATGGTGATGCACATCTCGCGTGGCGCCAGAAAGAGGTCCTGGTGCGGGTGCAGGCAGAAGACGCGGTGGCCATCGGCCACGGTGCCCACGGTGGCGTAGCCGTACTTCACCGGAAAAGAGAATTCGCCCTGCTGCAGCGGCGCGCGCATGGCCTGCCATTGGCTGCGCGGCACATGCCCCTCGAAGACCAGCCGCTCCGTGCCACGCGAAATGCCGCTGGCCAGGCTGCGCACCAGCACCTGGTCGGCGCCGGGGACGGGCAAGGTTTCCTCGCGGATCTCGCCCCGGCCGGGGGCGGTGATCCAGAAGGCGCGGGCCCTCATGGTGCCTCGCAGACGGCGGGGCGGGCGCGGTGCAGGGCGATGTCGAACAAGATGTCCTCCCCCAGGTTGTGCACGCTCCAGGTGAAGCGCAGGCCATCGGCGATGCGCGCGGCTTCCGGCAGGGTGAAGGCGGGGATGCCGGAACCCAGCAGCACCGGAGCCACCGTGACATGCAGCCGGTCCAGGCAACCGGCGGCCAGAAAGCGGGACACGGTGAGCCCGCCGCCTTCCACAAAGATGCGAGTCAGCCCCCGCGCCGCCAGGAGGCGCAGCAGGGCCGGTAGGTCCAGCCCGCCGATAGGGGCGCGGGGCAGGCGAAGCACCTCGGCGGCGCCATGGGTCTCGGCGCCACCGGCATCCTCGGCGCAGGCCAGCAGGGTCGGCGGGCCGCCCGGGGCGAAGATGCCGTAGTCGGTGCCAAGGCGGCGGTTGGTATCCAGCACCACCCGCAGTGGGTTGGGGCCCTGGCATTCGCGCGTGGTCAGGCGGGGGTTGTCGTGCCGCACGGTGCCGGCGCCCACCACCACGGCATGGCAGAGGGCGCGCAGGCGGTGGGTGTGGAGGATATCCCCCCGGCCGCCGATCCATTGGCTGGAGCCGGATGCGGTGGCGATGCGCCCATCCAGCGTCTGTGCCAGCCGGCCCAGCACCATGCAGCCATCGGCGGCGGTGCCGGGGGCCAGCACCGGCGCGAAGAGGCCGGCCATGCCGCCCTGCGGCAGCGCTGCGCCGCTCAGGCCCCCGCGCTGGCGGAGCAGGGCTTCCCAGGTCGAGTCGTCCCGCGCGGCGTCGAGGCGGTGGCTGTGCATCGCCCCATTCTATGCCGCAGCGGCGGCGGCGGTGCCACCCTGCGCGCGAGGCGGGCGGTTCAGGCGGGCTGGACGCCCCGCCGCTCATCGGCACGGCGCAGCCAGGAGACCAGCGGCAGGGCCAGCAGCACCATCCAGAGCTTGCCCAGCACCTGGCCGGAGAGGAAGGACATGTCGCCGAAAGCGATGAAGAGGAAAGCCGCGCTATCCACCACCACACCCGCGAGGCCCGAGGCCAGCACCGCCAGCACCAGGTTGCGCTTCTGCAGCGGCGTATAGACGGCGAGGTCCACCGTCTCGCTGATCAGGAAGGCGGCGGTGGAGGCCAGCACCAGGGAGGGCGGCGCCAGGAAGGCGGACAGGATGGTGCCGCCGAGGATGGCGATCCAGGCGAAGCCCAGGCCAAGCCGCCGCTGCACCAGGTCCCGCAACACCAGCGCGAGGCCGATCATCAGCACGCCGGAAGGCGCCATGACGCCCGGCGCCACCGGGATCAGGCAGGGGCCATCCGGGGCACAGACGGTGCCGGCATTGCCGATCAGCCAATTGGCGGCGGGAATGGTGAGGCCGAAGGCAATGAGGGCCGCGAAGCCCTCCAGGCGGCGGGTATCGGTCATCTGCGAGTTTTCCCAGGACGGGGCGGGTGCATCCGCGTGTTGCCGCGCGGCGAACCCCCGCGCGTCAGGTGCAGGCTCGATACTCCCGATAGCCCTTGGCGCGCAACTCGCAGGCGGGGCAGGTGCCGCAGCCATAGCCCCAGGGGTGACGGTGCGCGCGGTCGCCCAGGTAGCAGGTATGGGTATCCTCGACGATGGAATCGACCAACGCGTTGCCGCCCAGCCGTTCCGCCAACCGCCAGGTTTCCGCCTTGTCGATCCACATCAGCGGCGTGTGCAGCACGAAGCGCTGCTCCATGCCGAGGTTCAGCGCCACCTGCAGCGCCTTGATGGTGTCGTCGCGGCAATCGGGATAGCCGGAGAAATCCGTCTCACAGACGCCGGTGACGATGTGGCGCAGCCCACGCCGATAGGCCAGGGCGGCGGCGAAGGTCAGGAAGATCAGGTTGCGGCCCGGCACGAAGGTATTGGGCAGCCCGTTCTCCTGCATGGCAATTTCCGTCTGCCGCGTCAGGGCAGTGTCGGAAACGGCCGCCAGGGCATCGAGCTTGAGCGTATGGTCATCGCCCAGCTTCGGCGCCCAATGCGGGAAGCGCGTGGCGATGTTGTCGCGAAAGGCGGCGCGGCATTCCAGTTCCACCTTGTGGCGCTGGCCGTAGTCGAAGCCCATGGTCTCGACATGGGAAAACCGCTCCAGCGCCCAGGCCAGGCAGGTGGCGGAATCCTGTCCGCCGCTGAACAGCACCAGCGCGCCGTCACTCATTCTCTTGTCTCCAGTCTCGCCACGGCCCAGCGCGCGGCATCGGCCACCACTTCGGCCGGATCATCGCACAGGCCCGCCGCCACGTCCCGCAAGGCCGGGATGCCGGAATTACCGATGGCGATCAGCACGTTCCGCACGAAGCGGTCCCGCCCGATGCGCTTGACCGGAGAGCCGCTGAACAGCGTGCGGAAGGATGCGTCATCCAGCACTGCCAGCTCCGCCAGGCGTGGCGCGGTCAGGTCCTCCCGCGCGATCAGCCCGGGTTCACGCCCGTGCTGCGCGAACTTGTTCCACGGGCAGACGGAGAGGCAATCGTCGCAGCCATAGATGCGGTTGCCCATCTTCGCCCGGAATTCCTCGGGGATCGGGCCCTTATGCTCGATGGTCAGGTAGCTGATGCAGCGCCGGGCATCGAGCCGGTAGGGGCCGATAAAGGCATCGGTCGGGCAGGCGCGCAGGCAGCGGGTGCATTTGCCGCAATGGTCCACCTCCGCCGCGTCGGGCGCGAGGTCGAGCGTGGTGTAGATCTCGCCCAGGAAGAGCCAGGAACCGAATTCGCGCGAGACGAGGTTGCTGTGCTTGCCCTGCCAGCCCAGCCCGGCCTGCTGCGCCAGGGGCTTCTCAGCCACCGGCGCGGTATCGACGAAGACCTTTATCTGTTGCTCGCGCCACTGCTCCATCATCCAGCGGCCCAGCACCTTCAGCCGCTTCTTGACGATGTCGTGGTAATCCTTGTGGCGGGCATAGACGCTGATGCCGCCACGGTCAGGCTGGGACAGGATGGAAAGCGGGTCTTCCTCCGGCCCGTAATTCATGCCGAGGGCGATGACGGAGACGGCTTCCGGCCACAGCGCCTGTGGATGCGCGCGCTGCTCGGCGCGGTCCGCCAGCCAACCCATCTCGCCCTGCATGCCGGCGGCCAGGAAGGAATCCAGCCGCGCCCGCACTTCCGGCCCCAGATGCGCGGGCGCGAAGCCCACAGCATCGAAGCCGATCTCCAGCGCTTTCGCGCGGATCAGCGCGGTTGTGTCAGCCGCGGCCACGGTAGTTGGGCACGTCCTGCGGCGGAATCCACACGCCGGCCGGTGCCTCGCCTGTTTGCCAGAAGACATCGATCGGGATGCCGCCGCGCGGGTACCAGTAGCCGCCGATCCGCAGCCAGACCGGGGAAAGCGTTTCCGCCAGCCGCTGGCCGATGCCCACCGTGCAGGCCTCATGGAAGGCGCCGTGGTTGCGGAAGGAGGTCAGGTAGAGCTTGAGGCTCTTGCTCTCCACCAGCCAGTCGCCCGGCACGTAGTCGATCATCAGCTGCGCGAAATCGGGCTGGCCGGTGATGGGGCAGAGCGAGGTGAATTCGGGCGCCGTGAAGCGCACGCAGTAGCGGCTGCCGGGATGCGGGTTGGGCACGCGCTCCAGCACCGCTTCCTCGGGGGTGGCGGGCTGCTGCGTGTTCTGGCCCAGCATGGTCAGGCCGGAAACATCGTGGCTGCTCATGCGGCGGTCTCCTGTGCGGTGGTCCAGCCGGCCTGGATGATCTCCGCTTCCTGGGCGAAGCGGCCGGCGACGATGGCGGCACGGATGCGCGCCATCAGGTTCTGGTAGTAACGGATGTTGTGCCAGGTCAGCAGCATCGGCCCGAGCATCTCGCCCGCCTTGAACAGGTGCAGCAGATAGCCGCGCGAATGCCGGGTGCAGGCGGGGCAATCGCATTCCGGGTCCAGCGGGCCGGTATCCTCGGCATGCTTGGCGTTGCGGATATTCAGCACGCCCCGGCTGGTATAGGCGCGGCCGGTGCGGCCGGAGCGGGTGGGGATGACGCAGTCGAACATGTCTACGCCACGCGCCACGGCGCCGATGATGTCGCTCGGTGTCCCGACGCCCATCAGGTAGCGGGGGTGCGTCTCCGGCAGCATGTCCGCGCAGAAGTCGAGGGTGCGGAACATCTCCTCCTGCCCCTCGCCAACCGCCAGGCCACCGATGGCATAGCCCTCAAAACCGATCTCGGTCAGCGCCTTGCTGCTTTCCGCGCGCAGATCCTCGAAGGTGCTGCCCTGCTGGATGCCAAACAAGCCATAGCCCTCCCGCGGCGTGAAGGCGGCGCGGGAGCGCGCGGCCCAGTCCATCGAGAGCCGCATGGCGCGCGCTGCTTCAGCATGCACCGCCGGGTATTCGATGCATTCGTCGAAGCACATGGTGATGTCGGAATCCAGCAGATGCTGGATCTCGATGCTGCGCTCCGGCGTCACGCGGAAGCGCTCGCCGTTGATGTGGCTCTGGAAGGTTACGCCGTCCTTGTCCAGCTTCCGCAGCTTGGACAGCGACATCACCTGGAAGCCGCCGGAATCCGTCAGGATCGGGCCGTGCCAGTCCATCATCCGGTGCAGCCCGCCCAGCCGGCCGACACGTTCCGCGCCCGGGCGCAGCATCAGGTGATAGGTATTGCCCAGCACGATGCGGGCGCCGGTGGAGCGCACGGCGTCGGCCGTCATGCCCTTCACCGTGCCGGCGGTGCCGACAGGCATGAAGACCGGCGTGGGCACATCGCCATGCGCGGTATGTAGCATGCCGGCGCGGGCCTTGCCGTCATGGCACTGGCAGTTCCAGGAGAGCGTCACTGGGCGGAATCCTCCCGGAACAGCAGGCTCGCATCCCCATAGGAATAGAAGCGATAGCCGGCCGCGATGGCATGGGCATAGGCGTCGCGCATCCGCGCGGTGCCGGAGAAGGCCGAGACGAGCATGAAGAGGCTCGACTTCGGCAGGTGGAAATTGGTCAGCAGCACATCCGCCGAATGGAAGCGGTGGCCGGGCAGCAGGAAGATATCCGTCAGCCCGCGGAAGGGATGCACCACGCCCTTCTCATCCACCGCGCTTTCCAGCAGCCGCAGCGCCGTGGTGCCGATGGCGACGATGCGCCCGCCGCGCGCGCGGGTGGCATTGATGGCGGCGGCGGCCTCTTCCGTCACCTCGCCCCATTCGGAATGCAGCTTATGGGCGCGCGGGTCCTCGGTGCGGATGGGCAGGAAGGTGCCGGCGCCGACATGCAGCGTCACCTCCACCTGCCCGACGCCGCGTGCCGCCAGCGCCTCCATCAGCGCCGGGGTGAAGTGCAGGCTGGCCGTCGGCGCCGCCACCGCGCCGGGCTGGCGGGCGAAAAGATGGGTGTAGTCGTCCCGGTCCTCGGGGCGCGGGCCGTCCGGGCGGGCGATATAGGGCGGCAGCGGCACCTCGCCGGCCTTTTCCAGCGCGGCGGCCAGCAGCGCCTGGTCCGGGCCGAAATCCAGCAGCACGGCACCGCCGTCCTGCCGTTCCACCACGCGCGGCGCGAGTTCCGGCGCGCCTTCGATGGCCAGCACATCGCCGGGGCGCAGCTTCTTGGCGCCGCGCACCAGGGCGTGCCAAGTGCCACCGGCCTCGGCCCGGTTCAGCATGATCTCGACGCGCGCCTCACCGCGGCGGGCATGCAGGCGGGCGGGAATGACGCGGGTGTCGTTGACCACCATCAGGTCGCCCGGTGCCAAGAGGCTGGGCAGATCGGCCACGCCCAGGTCGCGCGTGCCTTCCGCGCCCACCACCAACAGGCGCGCGGAATCGCGCGGGCGCGCGGGTTCCTGCGCGATCAGGGCCTCGGGCAGGGCGAAATCGAAATCCTCGGCCCGCAGGGCGGGCAGGGCGGGGGCATCGGTCTGGGTCATGGGATTCGACCCGGGCGGTAGCGGAGGGGAGAGCGGAAGGCAAGCAAAGCCTCGGCAGGGCAGGGCTGCCCGCCGGGCTTTACTGCTGCGCGGGGCTCAGCCGACGGCGGCCACGCATTCGATCTCCAGCAGGAAATCGGGCACGGGCAGGGCCTTCACCACCGCCGTGGTGCGGGCGGGGAAGGGCGGGGCGCCAAACCACTCGGCATAAAGGCGGTTCATGACCGGGATATCCTCCTCCCGCGTCAGCAGCACATTGACCTTCACGATGCGGCTGCGGTCGGTGCCCGCACGCGCCAGGGTGCGGTCGAGATCCGCCAGCACCGCGCGCATCTGCGCCGGGAAGTCGCCCTTGGCGATCTGCCAGTTCTCGTCGAAAGGCCCGGCACCGGAGACAAACAGCAGGTCTCCCGCCCGCACCGCCAGCGACAGCGGTGGCATGCGCTCGGGCTCGTTCGGCGGGTAATGCGTCAGCATGGCGTTGGCTCCCTTGGAAAGAACGGCCATGGTGGCATTGCCACGCCGAAGCTGAAAGCCGGCGGGCGGCGCGGAATTTGCATCCTGGCCCGCGCGAACACACCAGCTGGAGCGTCACCATGCCGCAAGCCGATACCGCCCGCTTCCTTCAGGACCTTTACGACCTGCGGAAGATCGGCGCCTTCAAGACCGGCGTGCATCGGCCGACTTATAGCCCGCAGGACATGGAATCCCGCCGCTGGCTGATGGAGCGGATGCGGGAGGTGGGACTGGAACCCTCCATCGACGGCATCGGCAATGTCTTCGGCCGCCATACCGGCCCTGGCCCGCATATCCTCGCCGGCAGTCATATCGAGAGCCAGAACGAGGCCGGCTGGCTGGATGGCGCGCTGGGCGTCGTCGGGGCCCTGGCCATGGCACGGGCGGGCCTGCCCGTGGATGTCTGCGCCTTCGCGGATGAGGAAGGGCATTTCGAGGGCGGCTTCCTCGGCAGCAAGTCGATCATCGGCGAATTGCCGGAGGAAGAGATCGACCGCAGCCGCAACCGCACCGATGGCACGCCGCTGCGGGACGCGCTGCGCGCCGCCGGGCTGGAAGGCCTGCCGCGCCTGCAAATCGACCCGAGCCGCTACAAGGGCTTCTTTGAGATGCATATCGAGCAGGGGACGCAGTTGGAGCGCGCCGGGCTGCGCATCGGCGTCGTCACCGGCATCGTCGCCATCTGGCAGTTCCGGCTGGTGGTGGAAGGGCAGCAGGACCATGCCGGCGGCACCACCATGGCGGAGCGGAAGGATGCGGGCCTGACGGCCGTGCGCCTGCTGGCCGCCATCGACCAGGAATTTCCCCGCATCTGCGGCGAGCGTTCCACCTGGACCGCCGGGCGCATCACCCTCGACCCCGGCGCGCCCTCCATCATCCCGGGCAAGGCCGACATCCTCTTCCAGTTCCGCGACATCTCGATGGAAACGCTGGAGCGGATGGAGGCGACGCTGCGGCGGCTGGTGCAGGAAAGCAACCGGCGGGAACGCTGCGCCACCACCCTGCATGTGGTCAGCCGCTCCAGGCCCGCGCTGAGCGACCCGGCGATGATGGCGGCGCTGGACGCGGCGGCCGAGGCGGCGGCGCCCGGCCAGTGGCAGCGCATGCCCAGCGGCGCCGGGCATGACGCGCAATACCTGGCCAAGCAGATGCCGGCGGTGATGCTCTTCGTGCCCTCGATTGGCGGCATCAGCCACCATTGGGCGGAAAACACCAGCGATGAGGACCTGGCACTGGGCGCCCAGGTGCTGGTGGATGGCGCCGCGCGCTATCTCGGCCTGGGCTGAGCGCGGCTTCGGCGCGCCGGGCTCGCGGCCCGGCGCGCGACACTCTCAGCGGGTGCCGTCCACCAGCTTGGTGAAGTCGGCGTCCAGCGAGGCCAGGGCGGTGTCGATCCGGCCGCGCTGCTCGCGGACCCAGCCTTCCTGCTGCCCCAGCGCCTGCCGCGCCCCGGCCAGCATGCGCGTCATCTCGGCCGGCTGCGGGCCGCCGCTGGTGGCGCGGTTGCGCACGATGGCCACGGGGTCGAGCGTGGAGCGGAACTCCGCCTCGCTCATCGGCAGCTCGCCGCCTTCCACCTTCATCTCGGCCAGGGTCGCGGCATAGATGCGCTTCGCTTCCTCATAAGGGAAGTCGGTGGGCTTGATGTCGTGGTTCTTGGCATGGTCCACGATCTCGGAAGCGAAGTGGTGGCCGACGCGGAAGGGCAGGCGGTACTTCCGCATCAGCACATCCGCCAGTTCCTGCGAGGCGGTCCAGTCGCTGTTCAGCTCCTCCAGCGCCCGCTCCGGGCTGATGACCAGGGCGTTCAGGATGCGGTCCCAACCCTGCAACATCCGCAGCGTGGCGGCGACCATGGCGGAATTGTCCCGCACGCTCTTGGGGTCGGACATGCCGGGGGTGATGTTATGGGCCTGCATCACGCGGCCCATGGCCAGCGATACCACGGTGGAGGCCTGGCTGCGCGTATCGTTCAGCAGGCCCGGGTTGCGCTTCTGTGGCATGGCGCTGGAGACATAGGTATTGCCGCCGCCCTCCTGCAGCAGGATCCAGGGGCGGGACTGCGCGTACTGCGTCATGATGTCTTCGATGAAGGCGCCGGCATGCAGGGCGATGCTGGTGACCACGGCCCCTACCTCGACCGGTTCCTCGGCCGAGGAGATCTGTCCGGCGTCATAGGCATTCTCCACCACCGCCGGGAAGCCGAGGTAGCGCGCCATCCGCTCCCGGTTCAGCGGCCAGCTCGTGCCGTTCAGCACCGTGGTGCCCATGGGGGAGCGGTCCACCCGCGCGAAGGCTTCCCGCAGGCGTTGCGCGTCCCGCTCCAGCCCGGCGACATGACCGAGCAGGTAATGGCCGAAGCTGTTGGGCTGCGCCGCCACGCCATTGGTGTAGTTGGGAACGATGGTCCCGGCATGCTTCTCCGCCAGCCCGACCATCGTGGCCGTGGTCTTGTGGAGCTGCTCGGCCAGCTTCAGCAGGTCGTCGCGGATGATGGCGGCGCGGTAGGTGGCATGCATGTCCTGGCTGGAGCGCCCGGCATGCAGCAGCGTCGCTTCCACTCCTGCCGCCTCGATCAACAGCGGCTCGAAGGTGATGACGCTGGAGGGGCGCTTGCCACCCGGCTGCGCGCCCGCCTTCAGGACATCGGCGAGGCCGGCGGCAATGCGTGGTGCCACCGACCGGTCCAGCAGACCCTCATCGGTATTGATGACGGCGGTGGCCTTGTTGATCTCGCCCAGCCAGAAGAACTCGTCGCGGGCCGTGGGCTGCTGCGCCAGGGCCGGCAGCGCGCAGGCGGAGAGGGCGAGGGCTCCGAGGTAGGATCTGAACCGGGACATGCTTCCTCCATCATGATGCGGCTGATGGTCGCCAGATGGCTTGGCTTGCGCCAGGGAAGCAACGGCACGTCACCGCGAGCGGTGGCGGCGCTCAGGCGGCCATCACATCTCCACCCACTGCCGCAGCAGGTTATGGTAGGTCGCAGTCAGCGCCAGCACGCCGGGATGGTCGTCCGGCAGGTCGGCGCGGGTCTGGCGGATGCCGTTGTCCAGGCCATAGAGCAGGGCGCGCTGGCCATCGTCCTTCACCATGGATTGGGTCCAGAAGAAGCTGGCCCAGCGGCTGCCGCGCGTCACCGGGTTGACGCTGTGCAGGGAAGTTGCCGGGTAGAGCACCAGGTCCCCGGCCGCCAGCTTCACCTGCTGCGTGCCATAGGTATCCTCGATCACCAGCTCGCCGCCGTCGTAATCCTCCGGCGGCGTCAGGAAGAGGGTGGAGGAGACATCGGCACGCAGCCGCCCGCCGCCCGGCACGTAGCGGATGGTATTGTCCACATGCGCGCGGAAGGTCATGCCGGCGTCGTAGCGGTTGAACATTGGTGGATAGACCCGCAGCGGCAGCGCGGCGGAGGTGAAGGTCGGGTTCCGCCCCAGCGCGCGCAGCACCAGCTCGCCCAGCTCCCGTGCCTCACGCGAATTCTCCGGCACCTGGAGGTTCAGCTTGGCCTGGCTGGCCTGCTCCCCGGCCGTGACGCGGCCATCGACCCAGGCGGCGGCCTCCAGCACCTGGCGGCAATGCGCCACCTCGGCGGGGGAGAGGAGCTGGGGGATACGGATCAGCATGGCGGCATCCTTTGCTTGGTGGCGGCAACGGAAAACGGGCCGCGCAAGGCGGCCCGTTCCCATTGACCCGCTTGCGCCGGCTCAGAACTCGGCGGCGAGGGAGACCAGCACGGTCCGGCCGGGGCTGGGCACCACGCGCCCGCCGAAGAGGGCAGTGTAGTTCAGCTCATTGGTCAGGTTGTAGCCATTCACCTGCAGGCGGAGGTTGTCGTTGATGCGGTGGGAGACCACCGCGTCCAGCGCGAAGTTGGACGGCGCCTGGGCGGTATTGGCCGCATCCAGGAAGACCTTGCTGCGCCAGGTGATGCCGCCGCCCACCGTCAGGTTCAGCGGCTCGTTCCGGTTGAACTCATAGGTGGTCCAGAGGGAGGCCGCGTGCTCCGGCACATACTGCACGCGCTTGCCGCGGTTGGCGGGCGTGGTCGATTCCGTCGTCTCGCTATCCATGTAGGTATAGGCGGCGTTGAAGTTCCAGTTCGGCAGGATCTGGCCGGTCACGCCCACTTCCAGGCCCTGGTTGCGCTGCTTGTCGCTGGTCTGGATTGCATCTCCGCTGACCGGGTCGGACTGGAGCGAATTGTCCTTGTCGATGCGGTAGAGCGCGCCGAAGAGGCCAAGGCGGTCGTTGTCCAGCACACTGACCTTGGCGCCGATCTCATAGATCGTGTTGCGCTCAGGCTTGAAGCTGTCGCGGAACTGACCCACAGCCGCTGGGAAGGTGGTGAAATAGGAACCTGGTGGGGTCGAGGAAGTCGAGTAGCTGGCGTAGTAGGTCTGGCTGCGCGTCGGCTCGAAGACCACGGCCACGCGCGGGTCCCAGACATCCACACCGGTGTCGATGCTGGTGCGGCCGGTGGCGACGCCGGGGGTGCCGGCGTTGTAATCCACCTCATAACGGCTCCAGCGCAGGCCACCGATCACCGAGAGTTCCGGGATCAGGTAGAGCCGCTCGTTGACGAAGATGCCGTAGCCGGTCGTCTCGGTGTCGCGGAAGTTGGTCGCGTTGGCGCTGACGCTCTGGAAGATGTCGTTGCCGCCGCCGCCCCACATCCTGATCTCCGGGCGGGCAGAGGTGTAGCTGTAGCCCTTGCGGTTCAGCTCCTCGTGCCAGATGTCGAAGCCGGCGGTCAACTCATGCCGCAGCGGGCCGGTGGTGAACCGGGCCGTGGCGGTGGCGACATTCTGGATGGACCAGTTGCTCTGCTTATAGGGGCTGACACCGCCGGTCGTGGCAATGAGCGGATTGCCGCCGCGCAGGAATTCTGCCGAGCAGGCAGCATTGCAGGAGATGGGCGAGAAGGCGAAGTCGCGGTCGTACCAGCCGACACGGAAATCGTTGGAGAGCGTCAGCCAGTTGTTCAGCTCATGCGACAGGCGGGCCGTGACGCGGTCCACCTGCACCTTGTCGCGGTCGTTGCTGGTGCCGTACCAGGTGCTGCGCCCCAGCCCCAGCTCGGTGGCGGGAGTGCTGTAGCGGCCGTTGGAGTAAGAGATGACAGGGATGCCGGCATCGGTCGGTTGGTCGTATTCGTAGTGCAGATATTCGAGCGAGAAGGTGGTGTCGGTGCCCAGGCCGAAGGCGATGGAGGGCGCGATGCCCCAGCGATGGCCGCTGCCGGTGTTGCGGTCCACCGCGCGGGCGGACTGGCCCATCAGGTTCAGCCGGACGGCGCCGGTGTCGCTGAACTGGTAGTTCGCATCGGCCGTGGCGCGGGCGAAGGGGCCCATGCCGCCGGTGACCGTGGCGCCGAGGCTGTTGCCCAGATGCGGCAGGCGCGAATTGATCGCCACGCCGCCGCCCACCGAACCGGTGCCCAGGGCGTAGCCGGAGGGGCCCTTCAGGACGGAGACATCTTCATAGGTAAAGGCATCACGCACATAGGCGCCGAAGTCGCGCAGGCCATCCACATAGATGTCGTTCTGGGCGGAGAAGCCACGGATGCGGAACTGGTCGCCGGTGACGCCGCCATTGCCCTCGCCGGCGCTCATCGTGATGCCGGGGACGTTGCGCAGCGCCTCCTCCAGCGTGGTGACGTTCTGCTGCTCCAGCACCTCACGCGGCACCACATTGATGGTCTGCGGCGTGTCCTGCACCGTGCCGGGCAGGCGGTTGACGGCATTGCCGCGCTTCAGCGTATTGGCCGGGGCGTTCGCCTGCACGTCGATGTTCGGCAGCACGACGGTGCCCTCGGGCGCCGCGGTCTGCGCCTCTGCCGTGCCTGGCAGCGCCATGGCGACACCCGCCATCATCGCCGCCTGAGACACCGTGCTCACCAAGCTCTGCCGCCTGCTCATCAGACCCGCTCCGGACAACTAAGAATGATTTTCATTATGATTATCACCAGAAAGCGTCAACGTGGCCAGAACAGGATTGGACGGGTTGTTGCCGCAGGGACACAGTGTCGCGCGGGCCGTGCTATGGCATGCTGAAGGCGGGATGGCGGCCGATGGCCTTCCCTCCGCCGGCCTCGCGGCGGCGCCACCTGCCCGGAGCCCTGTTCCCATGCATCGCCGCATGCTGATTGTCGCTGCCCCAGCCCTTCTCCTGGCGCCAGGCGTGGCACTGGCGGTGCCTGACGATGCGGCATTGCGCGCCCTGAACCGCGCCGTGGTGGAGACGGCGGTGCTGCCCGGCTACCGCGCCTTCGCCGCCGCCGCCACCAGCTTCGCGGCCAATCTCGCGGCCCTGGCCAAGGCCCCTGCCGAAGCCACGGCGCTGCAGGCGGCACGGCAGGGCTGGGGGGAGGCGATGCTCGCCTGGCAGGGGGTGCGCCACCTGCGCTTCGGCCCGGCGGAACTCTTCAGCCGCCACCAGCGCGTGCAGATCTGGCCCGACCCGCAGGATACCGTGGGCCGGGACCTGGGCGAGGCCATCGCGCGGCGGGACGCGGCCTTGCTGGAGGTGCGGCCGGAATCCCTCTCCAACATCACCACCCTCGGCCTGCCCGCCGCCGAGCGGCTGCTCTTCGGCGATGCCGCCGCGCTGCGGCTGGCGGCCGGCGATGCCGAGGCCGCCTATCGCGCCGCGCTGCTGGGCGCGGTGGGCGCGACCCTGGCCGCCATCGCACGCGACATGCTGGAAGGCTGGAGCACCGGCCCCAACCCCTATGCCGCCGTGATTGTCGAGCCGCGCGCGCCTTATGCCTCACCCAAGGAGGCCACGCTGGAGCTGTTCCGCGCCATGCACGGGGCGCTGGAGGGCGTGGCGGGGCGCAAGCTCTCCGAGGCGCTGTCCAGTGGCCAGCCGCAGCGGCTGGAATCCTGGCGGGCGGAGCTGTCCGGCCGCGAGCTGGCCGCCAATGTCGCGGCGGCACGGGCGATGTTCCGTGGCGGCTTCGGCCCGGCGCTGGAAAAGGACGGGCAGGGGGAACTGGCCACGTTGCTGTCCCGCGCCTTCGAGAGCGCCGCCGCCGCCGCCGAGGCGCTGCCTCTTCCGATAGAGCATGCCCTGGCGGACCCGGAGCGACGCGGCCGTATCATGGCCCTGCAGGCGCAGGCGACCGCCCTGCGGGACCTGCTGGCGGAGCGCCTGCCGCCGGCCTTGGGCATCCCCTCGGCCGTCGCGCCGCTGGAAGCGAACTGATCGGGCCTGAAAGGCTGGACAAGCGGACGCATCGGGAGCAGGAGCAGCCCCCCATGTCCGATCAGTCCAATCCCACCGAGGACGAGGGTCTCGAAACCCTCTTCGCCGGCTATCGCCAGTTCCGAGAAACCGTGTGGCCGGAGCGGCGCAAGCTCTTCGAAACCCTGGCGCGCGATGGCCAGCATCCGCGCGCCCTGGTGATCTCCTGCTCCGACAGCCGGGTGGACCCGGCGATGGTCTTCGGCGCCGGGCCGGGGGAACTGTTCATCATCCGCAACGTGGCCAACCTGGTGCCGCCCTATAAGCCGGATGGCGATTACCACGGCACCTCCGCCGCGCTGGAATTCGCCGTGCGGGTGCTGCAGGTGCCGCGCATCATCGTGCTGGGCCATGCCATGTGCGGCGGCGTCCATGCCCTGCTCAACGGCTTCCCCGACAGCGCGCGGGATTTCGTCGCACCCTGGATGCGTATCGCCAACGAGGCCCGTAGCCGTGCCCTGGCCTGCGACCCCGTGGATGCACAGACTGCCTGCGAGCAGGAAACGGTGAAGCTCTCGCTCCGCAACCTGCGCAGCTTTCCCTGGGTGGCGGAACGGCTGGCCGAGGGCAGCCTGCGCCTCTACGGCGGCAGCTTCGATATCCGCTCCGGCGTCCTCACCTTATTAAAAGACGACGGCAACTTTTACCCGGCTTGAGCGTTGCCGCGCCACAGCATGCCGCATTCCAGACCCAAGATGGCCGCAACTCCGCCGCGCCTGGGATGTTCGCTGGCAGCCTGAGACGAGGAGTATCTGTATCTTGAAGCGCCGCGATGCCCTGCTCGGAGCCTTGTCGCTGTCGACGCTTTTCATAGCGGAGGAAACGGCACATCTGTCCGAGGCGCAGGCTGCTGGTCCGGCGGAAGCGCCTTTTGACGGCAATACCGTGCGCGAAGCCGCACGTGCGCTGGCAGCCGAGGCCTACAAGGCCCCCAGCGAAAGCCTGCCGGCGCCGCTGAGCGACATCGGCTACGATCAATACCGCGACATCCGCTTCCGCCCCGACCAATCGTTGTGGCGGCCGGAAGGGCTGCCGTTCCAGATGCAGCTCTTCCACCGGGGCTTCCTGTACAAGCCGCGGGTGGAGATCTTCGAGGTGTCGGAGGGGAGGGCGCGGCCTGTCCGCTACAACCCCGACCTTTTCACCTTCCAGAACATGCAGCGGCCGCCGAACGAGGATCTCGGCTTCGCCGGCTTCCGCCTGCATGCGCCGATCAACCGCCCTGAATATTACGACGAGGTCTGCGCCTTCCTGGGCGCCAGCTATTTCCGCGCGCTGGGCAAAGGGCATATCTACGGCCTTTCCGCGCGCGGCCTGGCGCTGAACACGGCGGACCCGAAGGGCGAGGAATTCCCGCTCTTCCGCTCGTTCTGGGTGGAAAAGCCGCGGGAGGGCGTGAACGCCATCACCGTGCACGCGCTGCTGGACAGCCCTTCCTGCGCCGCCGCCTTCCGCTTCGCCATCCGCCCGGGGCCGACCACGATCTTCGACGTGGAATCCACCGTCTATCCCCGCACGGATATCACCACCGTGGGCGTGGCGCCGCTGACCAGCATGTTCTGGTTCTCCCCGCTCAACCGCGCCGGCCGCGACGATTGGCGCCCGGCGGTGCATGACAGCGACGGGCTGCTGATGCTGACCGGGCGGGGGGAGCGCATCTGGCGCCCGCTGAACAACCCGCGCGACCTGCAGGTCTCCATCTTCAGCGATGTCAATCCGCGCGGCTTCGGCCTGATGCAGCGCCGCCGCGACTTCGCCAGCTACGAGGACCTGGAGGCCCGCTACGAGAAGCGGCCGAGCCTCTGGATCGAGCCGATCGGGGATTGGGGGCAGGGCGCGGTCCATCTGGTCGAGATCCCGACCAATACCGAGATCCACGACAACATCGTGGCCTTCTGGCGCCCGAAGGACCCGCTGAAGGCCAAAGGCGAATACCGCTACACCTTCCGCATGCACTGGTGCAACGAGGCGCCGGTGGACCCGGGCCTGGGCCGCATCACGGCTGTTTACTCCGGTGCCGGCACCCAGCAGGGCCTGCGCTACTTCGTGCTGGATGCCGAGGGCGGCGCCCTGCGCGACCTGCCCGCCGATGCCAAGCCGGAGCTGATCGTCACCGCCAATCAGGGCGAGATCCGCAATCCCGTGGCCTATCGCAACCCGGAAAGCGGCGGCTGGCGCATCGCCTTCGAACTGGCGCCGGGGGATATCCGCGGCATCGAGTTGCGGGCGGAATTGCGGAGCGGCACGCAGCCGCTGGCTGAAACCTGGCTCTACCGTTGGACAGCCTGACGGCCATGGATGGCGCCGGCATCGACAGGGGCTGGCAGGCACTCCCACCGGAAGCGCCGCTGGAGATGCCCGTGCAGTCGCTGCGCGCGCGCCCGGCGCGGCGGCCCGGCGGGCTGCCCTCGCGCCCCGCGGCCAGCTGGCT
>NZ_JACTUZ010000006.1 GCF_014490445.1 Pseudoroseomonas ludipueritiae
GGCGGCGCGCGGCCTCCATGATGCGGCGCCGGTCGGCGTCGCCGAGGCGCTGGCGCTGCCAGGCGGCCACGCGCACAGACCCGGCCCGCGCCGGGCGTGGTAAGACAGGCATGCCCATGCTCCTGGGCCGCCAACAGGACGCAGTTTCCCCACCCGCAATTGCTTGCGGCTTTCAGAGGGCCGTCCTATCTTGGGGTTCTCACACTCGCCAAGATGCTTCGGCTATTGGTTTAGGGGTCGTTCTGGCGGTTCTGCTGGGGCGGCCCCTTTCTGCTTCTGGTCCACGCAGGATTGCTTGGCCGGAGGTTATAATTCCCGGCCAAGCCACTCTCGTCTAGTGCTTTGTTTTTACTGCTACAATATAGCTATACACGTATATCCGTGTATATGCTGCTATATAGCAATACTTATTTATGGCGCTCGCGGAGCAGGCCGATAGCCTCGTCAATCAGCTCTGTCTTCGTCATGCGAAGGCTGTGGCCGATCTCGCGCAGCCACTCGTTGTCCTCGACCTTTAGGCGCATCGAAGTGACCACGCGCGGCGCCGGGCCGGCATCAACCGGCGGCTTCACCTGCTGCGGGATGCTGTCCTTCCTGACGACGAAATCGGCCGTCAGAATAGGCTTATCCTTGGGGCTCATCGGCGGTCCTTCCGATCGAAGCGGCTCTTGATGAAGGTCCACAGTCCGGCGATCTCGGCCGCACTCTTACCTTCAGGATCCAACTCGGTGACCGTCTGACCGTCTGCCATTGAGGAAGCGAAGTCGGTCCGGGAGTGGATGATGGTCTCCGCCACGGCGCCATGCTGGCTCAGCGCGATGGCGGCCTGGGCTGTGATGCGGGCGCGCTGGTTGGCCTGATTGACCACGAACACCATCGGCTTGCCGTGCTGCTCCACGATGTCCACCGTGCGGCCGACCGCGCGGAGGTCATGCGGCGAAGGCCGGACCGGGATGATGACCAAGTCGGCCAGAGCGACTGTCAGCGAGATCGAGGCGGTGATGGCTGGCGGAGTGTCGATGATGACCAGATCCACCCCCGCCTTTCGCATGGTGTCCAGCGTCTTCCGCAGGTTGCCGTCGATAGGCTGGGCGAGGATCGGTGTCTCTGCCTCCCGGACCCTGAACCAGCCGGAAAGGCTCATCTGCTCGTCGGTGTCCATCATGGCCACCGTGCCCTCGCCTTGGCGCTCTGCCTCAACGGCGAGGTGCCCGGTCAGCGTCGTCTTGCCAACGCCGCCCTTCTGGCTGGCAATCACCAGCGTGCGCATATATCCCCCTCCATAAGCATATATACGATCATATACGCATATATGTGAGCAGGGAGATATACGCTTTTTCGGGTGGCGCGGCGTAAGCTACCAGCAGCCGCTCACATTGGATCAGAGATACTGCTATAGAGGAGCATATATACGTATATAGATATACAGCAGTATATGAAGGGGCGATCAGCCCCACGCCTTCTGCCACACCGAATGTTCTCGGCAGATTGCAGTGCAGGTTTGCCGCAGGACACGCACCAGTCGGTGGTGAGCTCAGCGGTGGCCGATCCGCAGGCGATGTGCGCACTTCTCTCTGCCGAGGAGCGATCCTGACCGGTGGTTTGCTGGTCAGGCATGGATTGCCATCATCGTCACCACCCTCTTCTCAGGAAGCCTGACCTCGGGCACAGAGGTTTAGGCTGGCCAGAACGTAGGTAGTTGATCGAGGAGAATGGAAGTGTCTGACCATGCAGAATATGATGCCGACATGGCCAGGACTACCCTCCGCATCACCTATGATGGCCCAGCCCTCCGTGATGGCACTATGGAGGTTCGTGACCTTGCGCCTGCTCTGCTGGCGATGGGGCGCTTGCTGGAGGACGCTAACCGCGTTGTAAATGGCCCGAAATCTCAGGTTGCAGTTCGCGTAACGGCAGGGTTTAAGCCGGGGTCGTTCTCTGTAGACCTTCAGACAATCCAGAGCTTTGCGGCTGAGATCAGAGACCTTTTGGCTGGTGATACTTCGACGGCTCTGGCGAACCTCTGGGCACATCTTGGCTTCTTTGGCCTCAGCGGGTCCGGACTGTTCGTTCTGCTGCGAAAGCTTCGTGGACGGCGTCCAGAGAAAGCTACCATCCTCAAAGATGGAAACGTCGAATTGGTGCTCCCTGGCGGAGAGAGCCACACCATCCCAAAGGCTGTTTTTGATCTGCTAAGCGATGAAGGCGTTCGCCGCTCCGCAGCGGCGGTCCTGGAACCTCTGACTAAGGAGGGCATTGACGAGTTCATTGCCCGCCCTGCAGGAGCGCCAAAGACCGATGGAGTTGTGATCACCAAGGAGGATCTGCCTTCCTTTGCTCCTCCGGAGGTGATCCAGGCCCCCATCGTTACAAATGAGCGCCGGGCTGCCTTTAGTATCGTCAGCCTGAGTTTTCAGGATGACAACAAGTGGCGCCTTTACGACGGCCGCAATACTGTCTGGGCCAAGATCGAAGATCAGGTCTTCATCAAGGCAGTCAATGAGGCAGAAATTGCATTCTCGAAAGGCGATGTTCTGATTTGTGACATCCGGGAGGAGCAGTACGAGACAACCTCTGGTCTTCGGGCTGAAATCATCATCACGAAGGTGGTCGAGCACCGACGCGCATTCCGCCAAGTGCCTTTGCCTTTTGACGGCCCGTTCGACGGAGCCCGTTGAAGCTGAAAGCCCGTCGTTTGAGGGTCAGGCATAGGCGCGCTTCTCCAGTTCGGGGAGGATCGCCTCAATCTCAGCAATCAGGCCTGCGCGAATGTGCCCGCCATACCCGTGCGCAATGTCGGCCAGAGCGCCCATGTCGCCGGCCGTCAGGCGCAGCCGCTCTGACGCCTCACGAAAGTAGGCCCGAGGCAGACGGTTAAGGCGGTACGCAATCTGCACATTGCGATCGGGCGGGATGATCGTTTGCTGGTCAGCCATTGCCGGCATCCATCTGTGCGATAGCCCGCGAGCATTCGGCAATGCGGCGCTCCAGCACCGATCGCCTTGCGGGCAGGGTCAAGTCTTCGGGGTTGTCCAGTAAGCAGATCCTCAGCGCAGAACGAACGCGAATCAGGGTCTCGCGCGGGGAAGGGGCGTCTGGCTCGGTCATTTAAAAATCAACGAACTCGCGTGGGGCGAAAGAGAGATGCAATGTCCGGGTGGCGCCAGATCTGCGATTCGATGGGTTTGTGGTTTGGCAGACGGATACCCGTGGCTGCCATCAGGCTCTGCTGGTGGTGGAGGGAAGGGGCCACTGGTCCTCATCCCGGCGCATATTTGGACTAGGGTTGAGGTCAGTGGATGTGACACAACGACATGTCGTGAACGCGGGAAGCTGGCATGACCGAGGACATACGTGACGAACTCCGTGAGGAGTGGATGCTTCTCCAGAAGCAGTACGAAGATTTCGATCAACGCGCGCTTTCGCTAAAAGCTCTGATGACTCCATTGATCGGGGCCGGATACGCCGCTGGCATAGCACACACGTCAAAGTCGATCGTTGTTGCAACTATCATTGTCACCGCATGCCTGTGGGCTCTTGAGACAATTTGGAAAACCTTCCAGTATTGCCTCACCGACCGGATCAAGGCGATTGAAGAATACTTTAGATCTCCAGAGCGAAATTTGGATTTCAAGCCGTACCAGATCTACACATCATGGGGGCAAGTGTTCGATCGCGATAAGCATAACTGGAAACTGTGGTGTGACCGCGCGACACAGCCTTTCGTGTTGATCCCTTACGCACCTATGATCGTAGCCGGCGTCCTTGTAATGCTTGCACTATTATAGCTTGTTATTTGCATCAAAAAATTCAGATCTGGCCCATAGGATTTTGGAGCCTGTCCCCATAAGGGGGATTTGGAGCGACAGGAGGTTGGTCACGGGCACGAACCTTTGCGTCTTGCTTTCCGAGACCTCGCCTGAGCATCGCGCTGCATCAGTCAGGATCAGGGCACGAGGCGCGGAGCCGCATGCGGCCCGGCCCTTCTCGAATTGCCATTGTCTCGTCGTCTGACTAGATTTCTGTCATGTCCAAGCGCTTCCTCACAGATGTCATTCAGCAGTCCAGTGGTCTCACCGGGATCGCTTCTGGTCAGGTTGCGGCTGATCTGATCGCCGCCATCAAGGCTGAGATCATCGAGAACGGCCGCTTCTCGCGGCCTGATTTCGGCACCTTCACCGTGCGCGAGACTCCCAAGCGCTCAGCGCTGAATCCACGCACCGGCGAGAAGGTGGCGGTGAAGGCCGGCGCCACGGTGAAGTTCAAAGCCGCGCCGTCCCTGAAGGAAGCGGCCTTTGCCGGTGTGAAGAAGGCCAAGCGTAAGTCCGCGAAGGCTGTCAAGGCGGGCTGAGGCACAGCGCCTATCGGGGCGCTCGGCCCCGCTTCCAGCCGACCTCCACCGTGACGACGCTTTGAACGGTCAGCGTCAGGCTGGCGCTAACGGTTGTCTTGCCGGTGAGATGCCGGAGGCGGCAGCGGGGCAGGGGGCCATAGGCGGAAAGGAAGAGGGTGGCTGATGCGCCGGACCAAGGCATCAGCGCTGCTCATGCCCTAGGTCGACCGAGCGTTTGATCACCTTTTCATGGCTCGCGGGCACTGGCTTCCTGCTCTGGCGCGAGCTGTTCAGCCTCATCCGAGGACCTTGATTTGCAAGGTCCTGGCTGATCTGCTGGCCTCGACGTCCAGGAAAGGAACAGCCTGTTGAGCTTTTCGGGTCTCTTCGCGCAGCTCGTGGCACTGGTTGGCACCGGGACAGTGGCCATACGGCGCATCACCGATGGCACGCCGATACCGGCCTGGGGCAAGACACCGGCGATTCCGGTGGCGAAGCCACAAGGCGCAATCCCAACCCTCAAGATGCCGACGGCCAGGGGGTAGCACGATGGCCGGGTGCCGATCACGGCACCAGGGCTCAGGGTGAATGCCTTCGCCACCGGATTGGCGCATCCGCGCTGGCTCTGCGTCCTGCCCAACGGTGATGTCCTGGTAGCTGAATCCAGCAGTGTCGCCCGGCCTGCCAAGTCCATCTGGGACTATGCTCAGGTCAGTACCATGAAGCGTGCTGCTGCCATGGGCGTGAGCGCCAACCGCATCACCTTGCTGCGGGATGCCGATGGCGACGGCGTGGCCGAGATCCGCGAAACCTTCCTGGAGAACCTCAATCAACCCTTCGGCATGGCGCTGGTGGGCAACACCTTCTATGTCGGCAATACCGATGGCCTGGTCGCCTTCCCCTATGAGCCTGGCACCACCAACATCAAGGCGCCGGGGCGCCAGATCTGCGACTTCAAGCCAGGCGGCCACTGGACCCGCAGCCTGCTGGTCAGCCCCGACGAGACGAAGCTTTACGTCGGTGTCGGCTCGATGACCAACATCGCCGACAACGGCATGGAGGAGGAGGAGGGTCGAGCTGCAATCCATGAGGTCGATCTGGCCACCGGGCATCGCCGCATTTTTGCGACCGGCTTGCGCAATGCAGTAGGCATGGCCTGGGAGCCTCACACGGGCGCGCTCTGGACGGTGGTCAACGAGCGTGACGGACTGGGAGACGAGACGCCGCCGGATTACCTAACCTCGGTGCGGGATGGCGGCTTCTACGGCTGGCCTTACTGCTACTGGGACCGCGTCATCGACGATCGGGTGCCGCAGGATGCGGCTCAGGTCGCCAGCGCCATCACCCCGGATTATGCGCTGGGCGGTCACACCGCCTCGCTCGGCCTGTGCTGGCTGCCGGCTGGCACGCTGCCCGGCTTCCCCGAAGGGATGGCGATCGGGCAGCACGGCTCGTGGAACCGCAGCATCCTCAGTGGCTACAAGCTGGTCTTCGTTCCCTTCGCCAATGGGCATCCGGACGGACCACCGCGCGACATCCTCGCGGGCTTCCTGTCGCCGGACGAGAAAGAGTCTTATGGGCGGCCGGTCGGTGTGCACATCGGGTCAGATGGCGCGGTGCTGATGGTCGACGACGTCGGCGACATCGTCTGGCGTGTCACCGGAGGCTGAGACCGCGGCGGCGTGCTCATGCCAGGTGCCGTTAACCCCAGCGGAGCGTCGAGCTTGCGGTGGCGCACCGCAAATGAGGGCGAATGGCACGAGAGTACAGCTTGGGTCGACAACGGCGGTCGCAGCTGTTGTGGCGACTGCCGCCGCCCTCATCATATGGCACGTGATGCACCGGTTATCGTGCTGTAGCGGCCACTTGTTCTGTTCCGTTCACGGCTTAGGGTGGCCGTATGAGCCAGCCTCTTACGAGTATCCTCTGCCGGCATGCACCAGATCCTTACCACCCTGACTGCCTACCGGAAGCCACTCAAGTGATCGACGCCAAGCATCATGCTTTTATGTCGACGGAAGGCGCGGAGGGCCCAAGTTTGCGTTGGATCATCGTGGCAGCAGTGGCTGCCTTAAGTGGCTGCGGAATTCCTGATCCCATTCAGAGCAATCAGTTTGTGGTTATCCCGACCGGATACCGGCAACAACTGTATTCATTTGCAAGGATGGAGATTCCGTCCGGACAAAGACTCTATGCCATGAACATTCGGGGGCGGACTGAATGGTGTTCTAGGAACGCTGTCATTATCCCAGAGTCGGGAACGACCGGCGGTCCAAAGGCGGCCTGCTTCCACGACGAGACCGCTACTGGCCGCTTCCGACAAGCATACATCGTGGCCCCGCTCGGAATTGCTGGTGCGTGGGAAGTAAACGTGCCGTATGTCTTAGAGGGCACCCCATGAGCAGGGCAGACCTGTTTGTAGCACTCGGCCTGCTCGTTAGCGGTTGCGCCGGTCCGGTCCCCACCGACGCAGATGCGCCGGCGATGACTTCGGAGCAGTACGCTGACTTCCGGCAGCAAGAGCCATTGGTCGCGATGGCTCTCTCTGGCTCGCCGGACGTTGGGCCAGCGATCTACCGCCAGGCAGAAATAAATGTCGCTTCGGGGCGTGCAGCTAATGTGAACGTTGAAGCGACACGCATCACCGATGCGGTGTCGGTGAAAGTTGCTTCAATCGCTCGCCAGCGGAATATTGTTGAGTGCAGTTCAGTGGCCGGCAACGTCTATTGGATAGGTCCTCTCGGAGCTGCCATGGCCATTCCTATGTTGCTGGCCCAAGATGTAGAACGGCGGGAATGCATTCGATCAATCCAGCAGTAGTAGGTCCTGATCCAATCAAGGGTAGCAGCCAAGCTGAGTATGTAAGGGGGGGCGGCGGACTGCTGAGAGGTTTTATCATGTCCGTGTGGCCCGTTTGCGTCTAACGGGCTTTCTCTCGAGATCTTCAACACGATTGCCTTGTAAGTCGTGCCGCACGCGTGGGCCAAACCTGCGACCAATTTAGTGTCTGGTTCAGGCCGACCCGAGGCTAGCCGCTGGTTGCGGCAACTGGCGGCTGCTGGCTCGTCGGGTATGCCGGCTGAGGCTTATCGTGTTTCGGATGCTGGAGCGTGTTCATCGCTTGCAGGCAAGCGAGGGCGGCTGATGCGGGACATTGCCCAACAGGTTGAACAACGGTACGCTTATTGCAACGAAATTGGGGTTGCCATGCGTGCCTTACTGCTCGCCCTCAGCCTCGGCGTCACCTGCTTGTGGCAGCCTGCTCCGGCCGCTGCCGCGATGGCTCCAGTCATAGGGGTGGCGACCTTCTCGGCCCCCACCGAAGTCCGATCCAGTTCTGGGCGGCCGCGCACGCAATCTGTGCGGGGTTATACCCGGCGGGACGGACGCCACGTCTCAGCCTATCGTCGCGCCCCGCCGCGCCGGTGACGGTCATGGTGCGACACCATTGGGTCGCGGCTGCGGTCCTGGCTCTCGCGCTTCCCAGCGTCGGGCTCACGCGGGAGCCTGCTCGCGGCCTCAGCGACGGACAAGTCCGCCAGGCGATCATCCAGGAGAGCATCTTGGCGTATCAAGCCTCGGGCCGCCCCTGCGCCTGCCCCTATAACGCGGCGCGGAATGGGTCCTCCTGCGGCGCCAGGAGCGCCTATAGCCGACCAGGCGGAGCCGCCCCGGCCTGCTATCCGGACGACGTTTCGGCCGAAGCGGTTGCCGCTTGGCGGCGGAACCACCCATAAAAGTTTCTCCTCACGGAGCTGTGAAGGGTATATAACGCGGATCTTGTGCAGCCAAAGGCTTCTCGCCTGCCGCCTCGGCGTGAACTGCCCCGTCCACCTCCGACCATCCGTGCGGCGCGCCTGATAGACGGAGAAATCCGCCCCCTGATCGGCTCACACCTTGCACCTCATGTTGAGGCAGGTAAGGAGCTTGCTGAGTTGTGGGACAGGCTATCCCCACAGGGCCGCAAGGCTGTTCTCACAGCGGCCCGGCTAACGGCTCAGGAGGAGGGCATCTTGCGCACCGGAACATCGGTGATCGCTCTGGATGAGGAAGTCGCGTGAAGCCGTTCGCGCCTCCGATGGCGGCAGGGTTCGCTCCCTCGCTTGACGACTACCGGGCGGCGCAGATCGTCCTGGATCAGTTCGGAGATGAAGCCGAGCAGCGGGCGCTCAGCCATGTGGAGCACCTTTCCAACGCCGGGGATCATGAGGGCGTGACACGCTGGATGAATGTCCTTGCGGCCATCCAGGAACTGCGGCGAACGGCGTCTGCGGAGAGCATCCTTCATTAGGCCGGCATCAGAACGGATAAGACTTATCGGGCCCGAGACATGGCTTCGGCTAGCGCTCTCTCCGGTTCAGCACTCGCAGCACCCCCATAGCCGTCCAGGTTGATCCATCACGCGCTGTCCGAATGCCGCGCTCTGTCAGGATCTGGGCGACTTGGCCAAGGGTGCGGCCTTCCGCCCGAAGTTGAGCCGCAACGGGGGCGATCTTCTGGGCAAAAGCATCGGCTTTTCTGGATTTGGCGGCATTGCCCGCCGTGGACTCGGGATCAGGTCCGCCTCTCCAGCCGCCGATCTTCACACCGCGCGCCTTCGCCGCCGCCATGGCCGTTGAGATCCGGGCGGAGGCCACAAGTGCCGCTTCCTCCGCGGCCACAAGCATCGTTTCCAAGGTCAGCTGACCGCCTGCCGGCAGGTCCGCCGCGACGAACTTAGCACCAGATGCTTGCAGGGCGCGTAGGAAGTCCACGTCACGGGCCAAACGATCCAATTGGGCGATCAGCAGCGTGGCGCCAGTTGTCCGGCACAGCGCGACGGCCTTGGCGAACTGCGGGGCGATCGCCCCGCCTGCTGCTTTCCACCTCGATGAGGGCAGCAATAGCCACCCCGCCAGCGGTTTCCAGAAAGCGGGCGGCCGCATCACGCTGGGCGTCAATGTTCAGCCGGTTGCGGTCTTTCTGGGCCAGCGGGATACGGCAATAGGTCACGAATTCCGTAGGCTTGATGTGTTTAACTTCGAACTGCATGGCTGGATGGCGAGTGATATGGAAGCCGACCACAACATACAAGCCAACCGGCAAGAGCATCGTGCCGCCGCTCCCGTAGCCCGCTGGTGGACCATGCGTCTATCTATCACGGGCTCTGCGGCAACCACTCCTTTACGCCACCAAGCGCACGGCAGTGAGGGATTATCGTGCTGGCAGTAAGCTGCTGAGACGGGCGGAACGCGATCGTTGCGGCCAGGTGAGGTGCATGCCTAACCGCTTCGCGGGCTAAACCTGCCAGCCCTCAGAGCCGATCCAGGACGAGTCCAAAGTGCGGAGGACCTCTGCGCTGTCATTGGCGTGATGCCGTCGCGGCTCAGGGCTGCCATTGAGACGAGCTTCGGCGTGGAGCCTGAGCAGCACCTCCAACTGGGGCGGCTGGCTTTGGAATGCACTGCGCTGCGTATCGCTGACCGGCACTCAGTCGCGCTTGAGCATGTAGCAGCGAGGCACTGCCTCCGGGATATGGACCGTTTCGTGCAGGAGGACCGCGAGGAGGTCAGTGATGTCCAGATGCCCATGGCCGATCGTGGGACTAGGTGAATCCTCAGCACGCAACCAGACCGTCGCGCGTTTAACCCAATTGAACGGCAGCGGCTTGTGCTGCGCGCTCATCGCGCACCGCGACGAGGTCGCTAAAGAATCCTGACAGCGATTCCAGGAAGGTTGCGGTCCCGCGGGCGCTATATTTCAGCCGCCATCGGGGGGACGCCGCGGCTTCGGCCGAAGTAACGGCAACCATCATAGCTCCGGTGGGCGCGGTCGAGCTGCGCCACCGTCAGCCGGGAACACGGCGAAAGCCGGCAGGCCCTGCGGAAGGTGCGGCTCGTCAGATCGATTGACCCGGGCATGCCATCTCCGAGGGACAGGCTGTTGGAAACGTCTCCCCACGCTGCGGCGCCGCCTCACCTGCCGTTCTTCCTCCCCGGACCTGATGGGGCGGACCCGGTGCTGATCGGCACGGGCATCTTCCTGGCCATCGCGATGCTGGCCTTCGGCCTGCTCTTCCTGCGGCTGCATACTCTGCCGGAGCGCATGGCCCACCGCGGGCACAAGCTGCAGTTCGAGATCGTGGCCGTGTTGGGCCTGCTCGCGCTGTTCACGCAGATGCACATCTTCTGGATGGTGGGCCTGCTCCTCGCCCTGATTGACCTGCCCGACTTCACCGGGCCGCTGCGCCGCATCGCCGGTTCGGCGGAAATGGTGGCTGGCCTGAAGCCGGGCGGGGGCGACACCATCGGCGAGGAGGACGCCGCCGGCCAACCGTTGGGACACGACGCGGTGAAGGAGCAGGCGGAACGCAATGCCACGGAGATCGCACCGCCACAGCGCGCAGCCGAGATTGCGCGCGCGCGTCACGAGGCCTGAGCCATGCTGGAACTGCTCGTGTGCTCCCTGCTGACGATCTTCCCGGACTATCTCTATCGCCGCTATGCTCAGGGAAAGGTGAGCGTCGCGCCAGCACATTGTGGCGTTGGATAGCCTTGTGATGCAAACGCGGTATGGGCAAGACGCTGCCACTGCAGATGATCGATGCTGATGAACACTTCGAAAAACCTCGCTGCTGAAATGTGAAACTGATTCACTGCCGCTGGTCAGCGGGGGCAGAAGCGATGGCGGGGCAGCCTGGCTTCTTCGATGTCAATGAGCGGTATGCGGCTCTCTCTGCTGCGGGCGATCCGCTGGAACGCCTTGCGGCCGTGATCGATTTCTAAGTCTTCCGCCTGGTGCTGGATGCGGCGCTGGTGCGGTCGGGCCACAGCCGCGGCGGGTGCCCGCCCCATGATGCCGTGCTGATGTTCTGCATCCTGGTGCTGCAGGCGCTCTACAGCCTCTCGGATGAGCAAGCAGAATTCCAGCTGCGCGACCGGCTGTCCTTCATGCGCTTCGCGGGCCTTGCCCTGCACCAGGCGGTGCCGGATGCCAAGACGATCTGGCTCTATCGCGAGCAGCTCAAGCAAGCCGGTGCCATCGAGGGGCTGTTCCGCCGCTACGACGAAGCCCTGGCGGCCAAGGGCCTTCTTGCCATGGCGGGCAGATCATCGACGCTACCCTAATCGCCGCACCGCGCCAGAAGCTCACCAGCGAGGAGAAAGCTACCATCTGCGAGGGCGGAACGCCAGATGGCTGGTCAGCAGCCAAGCTAGCACAGAAGGACCGGGATGCCCGCTGGACGCTCAAGCGCGGCAGGACCAAGCCCAAACCCTATGGTGCACAGCGCCAAGTTATCCAGATCGCGGTGCCGGTCTTTGGCTACAAGAGCCACATCGGCATCGACCGGCGGCACGGGCTGATCCGCCGCTGGACAGTCACCGATGCCGCGCAGCATGACAGCCGCAGCTTTCCAGATCTGCTCGATCCCGGGAACACGGCCAGCCGCGTCTGGGCAGACACCGCCTACCGCACGAAGCGCAACCTGGAGGTCCTTCAGTTCCGCCGGCCACCGCGGCGCGGGCTTTCTGAGCAACAAGCCAAGGCCAATGCCGCGCGTGCGCGGATACGCTCGGGCATCGAGCATGTCTTCGCCGCGCAGAAACATCGCATGGCGTTGTTCATACGCACCATCGGCATGGCGCGGGCGCAGGTGAAGATCGGCATGGCCAATCTGGCGTACAACTTCACCCGCCTGGCCTGGCTCAGCACCCGAGCTGCGCCCGCATAACCCCACAGCCTCCACGAAGAGCGGCACCCGCCATCCAAAGCCGGTGACCCCGCCAGGTCAGTGGGGGCACGTCATAGCCTGAGGCCACAGTCCTGCTCTGGAGGCTGCGCAGCGACGGGTAATTCGAGGTCTCCGCCTGGTCGAGCGCATCAGCAAGCCGGGGTCGGCGCGACTCATGCCCCTGGTGGCGGCCGATGGCTTGGTCAGGGTCGGGCGCGATGCCGGGGCGCTGCGGACCGCAGATGCGGTCGAGTTCCTGCCCTTCGCAAGCATTCTAGGCGGGTAGAATGGCGCCCGTGCTCCATCGTTGCCGTGGCGACTTCGCCAGGTTTCGGAGGGAAGGGACTTCGGTGTTGCGTTCGGGTGCCCGGCAGCCTCTGGTCGATAACTGCCTGTCCGCTCCTGCGGCGCCAGTGAGCGGAAGCGGGCATTGAGAGGGCGCTGTAGCTTCGAAGGCTGCATGCCGTTTCCTGAATGGCGAGCCGGAAGCAAGTAGCGGAGCCATCGATGTCCCGTTAGCGACAAGCTCCGGAACACCCGACGCACGCGACAAAGCTTGAGGCCTATGCTGCGGAGCGCCGGGGTAACAGCGAACTCACCTCGCGGCTAGGGCGCTGGATGGCATCGGAACCCACACGATCTCCGTGTTCTCCCCCTGCTGGGCCATGACCGGGGCCATGCCCGCTGGCGGCATCTGCACCTTGGAGCGATCGACGTGCGTGATGGTAAGGTTCTCGCCCGCCCCGCCCGAAAGTGCGATGGCGCCGCCGCCAACGATGTTGTTCCTCGCACCCGGCCCGTAGTCGATCGTGGTGTTCTCGCCGTTCGACACGACGCGTGGGTATGAGGGCGACCCATCCAGGCCCACGCAGCCGGCCATGAGAAAGGGAAGGGCCATCGCCAACATCAGTCGAGACTTCGGCATATCGTTTCCTGCATAAACAGCGCCCGTTGCGCTGGAGCCGGTGATGTACGGGTCCAATCGTGCGGCAGCCTGACCGGATTGCATCGAATTCTTACAGCCGCTCGACGCCGAGCTCGGGTGGCTGTCAGCGGCAGAGATTGATCCGGCGACATGCAGCTCCCCTCGTCCTTCGCCTCGAGGCGGCAGGAACAGCAGGCGCGGCTGCGAGCCGCCGTCAGGCCGCCCGAGCGCTCGGCAGGGTGAGTTTCACAATGGTGCCAATGCCCTGGACGCTCTGCATCTCGAGGCGGCCGCCGTGAGACTCCGTGATGGCCTTGGCAGTGGGCAGGCCCAGGCCGCTCCCTTCGCCCGCCGCCCGCGCCTCATCCCCCCGGAAGAACGGCTCGAAGACCCGCTCCAGATCGCCCGGCGCCACGCCCGGGCCGCTGTCCCCGACGGCCACAATGGCCTCATTGCCGCGCCGGAGCACCTCCACCCAAGGGGAGCGCCCGTACTTGACGGCATTGCCGAGCACGTTGCGGATTGCTCGTTTCAGGGCCGTCGGCTGCGCGAGGACAGTGGAGTCCTCATAGGCGCGTTCCTCGAGGAGGGCGCCCTCCTCGGCGCATTCGTCGACCACCACCTGGACCAGCGAGACCAGCGAGATCCTGGTGGCGGCTTCCCCGCCACCGTCCCCGCCACGCAGGTAGGCCAGGACGTCGGTCACCATCTCGGCCATCTCGCGGACGTCCTGGAGCATGCGGCCCCTGGCATGGTCGTCGGCGATGTCCTCCGCCCGGAGGCGCATGCGGGCGAGGGGGGACAGCAGGTCGTGCGAGAGGGCTCCGAGGGCGAGCGACCTCTGCTGCAGCAACTCCCTGGTACGGGACGTCGCGGCCTCCAACGCTTCGGCGACGTCCCGGACCTCGGTGGGGGAGGCCAAGCCGTCGAGTTTGAGGACGCCGTCGGCGGGCAAGTTCCGCGCCCGTGTGGCCAGGAGGGCCAGGGGCTTCGCGATCAGGCGGGAGGCGAAGGCCGCGAGCGCCAGGAGCGTCCCCGCCGTTAGGATGATGGCGATGCGGAAGGCCACGTCGTCGGCGCTGAGCAGCGAGACGGCTCGGAGCCTGGCGTTCACCCAGGTGCTGTCGGGCAGCTGGACGCTGATCGCGACATCCTGGACGTTGCCGGAGGTGCCGGACGCATCCAGCCTGACGCGGACGGCCTGCCACTCGGGTGGCCCGGACACGATGGCTCTGAGGTCGTCGTCGAGGTCGCTGCCGTCGGGCACGGCCGTGCGCGCGGACCACTCCACCTTCATGTCCGGCGTGGAGTTGCGCCTGGCCGCCCCTGCCCGCTCGTCGGGAGGCAGGGAGGCGATCTGCCGGACGGTCGAGTAGATGCGAGAGACCGCCACTTCCGCCGCCCCGCGCTCCCCGGCGTCGCGTAGGATGTAACTATGTAGGGTGAGACTGACGCCAAGCAGCACGACCAGGGCCAGGGCTCCGGGTGCGAGGATCTGCAGGGCAAAGGAGTTCAGCCACCGGGAGCGCCTCGGCGCCGTCACCACCATGCCACCGGCGCCGCCAGCATGTACCCGGCCCCCCGGAGCGTCTTGATGACTTCCTCGCCTCGCGGGCCACGGCCGCCCAGCTTGGAACGGAGCCTGCTGATTTGGGCGTCGACCGACCGTTCAAGTCCGCCCAGCGCCCTGCCGCGCGCGATGTCCAGGAGCTGCTCGCGCGAGAGTATGCGCTGGGGGCGCTCCACGAAGGCCAGGAGCAGGTCGTACTCGCCGCTGGTGAGCTCGATCCTGCTCTGGTCCGGGGCGGTCAGCTCGCGCTGCCGGGTGTCCAATACCCACCCGCGGAACTCCGCCCGGTCCCGCCTCGTTTCCTGCTCCTCCGGGGTCATCCGCTGGCGCCTGCGCAGGACGGCACGGATCCTCGCCACCAGCTCGCGGGAGTCCGGCGGCTTCACGATGTAGTCGTCCGCGCCCAGCTCGAGCCCGATGACCCGGTCGTGTGCCTCGCCGAGAGCGGTCAGTAGGATGATGGGGACGGAACTCCTCGCCCTGATCTCGCGGCAGATCTCGAAACCGGAGATGCCTGGGAGCATCACGTCCAGCAGGAGGAGGTCGACCTGACTGCCGCCCATGATCTCCCGCATCTCGACCGCGTTCCTCGCCCCGTTCGCGCGGAACCCGCTCCGCCGCAGCATCTGGAGCAGCAAGGCCCGGAGGTCGCCGTTGTCCTCGACAAGGAGGATGCTGAAGCCTTCACCGGACAGTACAGGCGGATCCTCAGTGCTTGTTATGATATAACCTGCTTCCTGGCTCTTCATTATTCTAGTGCTTGATCCGGTATTACTTATCGATGTTCCCGGGAGCCATCGCCCGCGTTGCCTCCGGAAGCAAGTTACTGTCTATTGCTATGCGTCACAAAAGAGGAGCTGCCCGCCTGCCGGCGGTGCCGGGCAGCTCCCGTTCGGCTCGAGGGCGGTGTTCAGGAACCCGACGGACGGGTGATGACCTCGGTGGCCTGCCAGCTGGTCACGTCGGGGCTCATGGTGGCGTTCATGTGGTCCACCACAGACTTGACCGGCGTACCGCTCGCCCGGTCGATCCAGAGCGTTTCCGTGAAGATGTAGCTCGTGCCCACCACGGAGAAGATCCGGCGCACCTTCACCGCGTCGAATGAGCCCGCGTGCACGTCGACCTTCTCCTGGCCCAGGATCTGCCACTTCTCGTTGGCAGTGGTGCTGTTGCCGTAGCGATCGCTGCCGAAGTAGTCGATGTTCACTACGCGACTTGGACCATCGCCCTTCCAATCTGCGAAGGTAGACAGGAGCTGCTTGCCCCCGGCGTTGAAAAAGGCCGACTGCGTGCTCCAGTAGCCCAGGAAGCGCGGCTGCCTCGCCTGGTCGAGGCAGACGAGGGGCGATGCGGGATCCGCGCCGCGGTATGCGATCGTCGGCAGGTTGGTCCGCTCGACCTTGCTGCCCTGCACCGGGCAGCGGAGGCTGGCTTCCTGGGCCGACAGGCCGGTGGAGGCCACCATCAACGCGCCTGCCACGAGTACAAACTTCAGCATCATTAGGTCCTTTCCGGATGGCGGGCAGGAGGGATGCCCATGCCCCGGGGGAACCTACCGGTGGTTTTTCATACGCACCTGACGGGGCTGCATCGTTTTGTGACGACACCAGATGGCGGGTCGCTCCGGCAGCGTGACATGGTAGATGGCGCACGATCCCAGGAGGAAGTTCCCGGTCCCATGCCCTGCCTCGCCGTTCCCGCCCAACTGCTCATGCCCCGGGTATCTTCCCGCCGCATGCCGGTCTGGGCGGCCGGAAGACAGCTTGGCCGGGGCCACAGGTGCGGCCCGGTCTCCCACGCAAGCGTGCGCTTCGCCAGGAGGCGTGGAGTATACCCCCTGCGTGACAGCCTTGATGAAATGGACTAGTTCGGCTTCCATCATGTGGGTTCAGGGCACATCAGCGATCGTGTCGGCGCTCCGCGGAGGGATCATCGCGATCTTCTGTGCGCTGGCGATCCTGCTCGCCGTCATCCCCGCCCACGCGGCGGACGACACGGCGGCCGGATCCGTGACTACCATCGAAGCGCTTTTCACGGACGGCGTAGACGACGAGGCCGCAGCGCGGCCGGACACGATGCCGGGCCATGGCAGCGGCCCGTTCTGCGGCCACGTTGCGTTGCTCCGCCCGTTCACGTTCGCCGCTGGCTCATCGTCTGACAAGGCCTTGACTGGACCCTGCCTACCCCCGGCGCACGCTTGGGCGCCTGGGCCTTCGAAACTCCCTTCCAAACCACCGCGCACCTGAAGCTTGCCCATTCCTGTCGGCCACGTCCGGCCTCCTGACGGAGTGCCTGCGTGGGCTGCTCGCGGCTCGCTTTTCAGGTGCTTCAATGACAATCAAGGTCTTCTGCTTGGCGGCGGTTCTCGCCGTCGCCCCGGCCGTCGCCCGCGCGCAGGATGCGCGTCCGGCCTCCCCGCTCATCATCACTTCGCCCCAGCAGGCGGTGGAGGCCGCGCTCGGCGTGTCACCGGCCCTGAGGGGCGCCGGAGCCGCCCGGCAGGCCGTGCAGGCGGATGCCTTGCAGGCACGCCTGCGACCGAACCCGGAGCTGAACAGCTCCTTCGAGAACTTCGGCGGCTTCGGGGGCCGCAACGAGAACCGGGGCTTCACCACGCTGGAAACCACGGTCGGCCTGTCCCAGCGCATCGAGCTAGGTGGCAAGCGCGGCGCCCGGATGGACTACGCGGCCCGGAACACAGCCGTGGCCGAGCTCGACTTCAACGGGGTCCGACTGGAGGTCGCACGCGAGGTCGTCACCGCCCTGGCGGCGGCGGAGGCCGCGCACCGGCTAGCCGAGGTCGAGCGTGGGCGCGCGCGCCTCGCCGCCGAGACGCTACGGGCGTCCCGCGGCAGGGTCGAGGCGGGGCGTGACCCGCTCCTGCAGGCAGAACGGGCAGAGGTCGTGCGGGTCACCGCCGACATTGCCGCCGAACGGGCGCAGCGCGAGGTCGAAATCGCCCTGGCCGAACTAGCCGTCCTGATCGGCGTGCCGCGGGTCGAGCTGGCGCCGCGCCAGCCCTGGTTCGAGGAGATCGGGCCAGCTCCCAGTCGTCCTGGGCAGGCCGATCCCCTGGCCCGGCTGGCGGCAAACCCCGAGCTGGCCCGGCTGGATGCGGCCATCGCCCAGCAGCGTTCCAACCTGAACCTTCAGCGTTCCAACGCGGTGCCTGACCTGACCGTGAACGCCGACGTGCGCCGGTTCGGCGATACGGGCGAGACCGCCTTCGTCGCGGGCGCCTCCATCCCGTTGCCGTTCTTCGATCGGAATCAGGGCGGCATCGCCCGCGCCCATGCCGAGCTGACCCGGGCCGAGGCCGAGGCGCAGCGGGGACGCAGCGTCCTCGTGGCGCAGCTGATCTCGGTGGAGGAGCGCTTGGCGCTCGCCTGGCGCACCGTGCAGAGCCTCCGCCGCACCGCCCTGCCGTCCGCCGAGCAAGCGGCCCGCTTCGCATCAGCTGGGTTCGGCGAGGGCCGCTTCGGCTTCCTGGACGTCCTCGACGCGCAGCGGTCGCTGTCGGACACGCGAGCCCAGCTGGTCGAGGCCTACCGCGACTTCCACACCATTCGCGCGGCCGTACAGCGCCTGCGGGGCGAAGCGCCCGCCGTGCCCCAGCCCATGAACATTCAGACCAGGAGTGCCCGTTGATGCTCCGCATGACCCTGATGGCTGGGGCCGCCCTTAGCGGGTTTGCGGTCGCCACCGTCTTCCCCGCCATCCCCGAGACCACACGCGGCCTCGTCGGCCTGCCTGTTCCATCCGCCGTCGGCGCGGCCCCGGCCACCCCGGGCGCGGCCCCGAAGGGTGACGGACACGGCCACGCCGAAGGCGAGGAGGAAGGCGAGGAAGGTCACATCGAGATGACAGCCGAGCAGGTCGAGGCGGCCGGGATCCGTGTTGCCGCAGTCGGGTCTGGCGTGTTGGTGAGCCGGGCGGCCGTGCCCGGCGTCCTGTCCGCCAGCCAGGATCGGCAGGCACGGGTGACTGCCCGCCTGGGCGGGATCGTGTCTGAGGTGCGTAAGGCTCTGGGCGACGAGGTCACCAAGGGCGAGGTCCTGGCGGTGCTCGAGAGCCGCGAGGTTGCCGACGCCAAGGGCGAGTTCCTGGCGGCCACACGCGTGGCCGCCCTGGCCGAGACCACGCTGGCCCGCGAGGCTCGCCTCTGGCGGCAGCGCATCTCTGCCGAGCAGGAGTTCCTCCAGGCCCGTGCCGCGGCCGAGGAGGCCCGCATCAAGGTCGACCTCGGGCGCGCCCGCCTCGCCGCCTTCGGCCTGCCGGACGCCGAGGTCGCGACCCTGGCTCGTCAGCCTGCCGCCACCCTCCGGCGCCTGGAACTCCGCGCGCCCATCGCGGGCCGGGTGACGGCCCGCAACGCCGTCCTGGGCGCCTCCGTCGCCGCGGACGCGGAGGTCTTCTCGGTCGCCGACCTGTCGACCCTTTGGGTCGAGATGACGATTCCGCCGCGGGACGTCCCGACGATCCGGCAAGGCCAAAAGGTTCTGGTCACTGGCGAGGGAGACGCTCGCGCGGAAGGGAAAGTGGTGTTCCTGAGCCCCGTCTTGGACGCCGAGACGCGCTCGGCCCGCGCCGTGGCCGAGATCCCTAACCCGGACGGCACCTGGAGGGCCGGTGGCTTCGTCACCGCTCACCTCGCAACGGCCGAGCAGCCCGTGGACGTGCTCGTGCCACGGGACGCGCTGCAGGAGGTCGAGGGCAGGAAGGTCGTCTTCGTGCGGAACGAGGAGGGCTTCGAGCTGCGCGAGGTCGAGGTCGGGCGCGAGGACGCCAACGGCTATGAGGTCATCTTCGGGTTGGACCAGGGCACCGAGATCGCCGTCGCCAACGCATTCTCGCTCCGGGCCGAACTCAGCAAGTCCGAGGCCGGTCATGCCCACTGAGACGCGGCACCTGACATGATCGGACCCATCCTCGACTTCTCCGTCCGCAACCGCTGGACGGTGGTGATGCTGGCCGTCGTCGCGGCCTGCATTGGCGCGTGGTCGCTCGCCCGCCTGCCCATCGACGCCACGCCGGACATCACCAACAACCAGGCGCAGATCAACACCCTCGCGCCCTCGCTCTCGCCCTACGAGATCGAGAAGCAGGTCACCTTCCCGATCGAGACCGCCCTGGCGGGCATCCCGGGCCTGGAGAGCACCCGCTCCATCTCCCGCAACGGCTTCAGCCAGGTCACCGCTGTCTTCACCGAGAGCACCGACATCTACTTCGCCCGCCAGCAGGTGCTGGAGCGCCTGACCGAGGCGCGGGAGGCCATGCCGGAAGGGGTGGAGCCCAGCCTCGGTCCGGTCTCCACCGGCCTGGGCGAGGTCACCATGTGGACCGTGAACTTCGCCCCCCGACGCGAGGGCGACGTTGTCCCCAGCGGTTCTCCCGGCTGGCAGGCGGACGGCAGCTACCTGACGCCGGAGCGCGAGCGGCTGACCAACGAGACCGAGCGCGCCACCTACCTGCGCACGGTCCAAGACTGGATCATCCGGCCGCAGATCCGCAACGTGCCGGGCATCGCGGGCGTCGACGCCATCGGCGGCTACACCAAGCAGTACGTGGTTCAGCCTGACCCGGCGCGCCTGATCGCGCTCGGCCTGAGCTTCGCTGACGTCACGACCGCCATCGAGCGCAACAACGTCTCGACCGGCGCGGGCTACGTGGAGCGCGGCGGCGAGGGCTTGGTCGTGCGATCGGGCGGCCGTGTGACCACCGCGGCCGAGCTGGAGCAGGTCGTCGTCGCCACGCGCGAAGGTGTGCCCATCCTCCTCCGCGACGTCGGCCGGGTCGCCATCGGCCAGGCGCAGCGGACGGGCAGCGCGAGCGGGAACGGGCAAGAGATGGTGGTCGGTACCGCCCTCATGCTCATCGGCGAGAACAGCCGGACCGTCGCCGCCGCCGTCCACGCCAAGGTGGACGAGCTCAAGCGGACCCTGCCGAAGGGTATTGAGGCCACGGCCGTGCTGGACCGCGGCATCCTGGTGGACGCCACCATCAAGACCGTCGCCAAGAATCTTGGCGAGGGCGCCCTCCTCGTCGTGGTCATCCTGTTCTTGATGCTGGGCAACATCCGGGCCGCCATCATTACGGCGATGGTTATCCCCATCACCATGCTGCTGACTTCCTTCGGCATGGTTCGCGGCGGCATCTCGGCCAACCTGATGAGCCTCGGCGCCCTGGACTTCGGCCTGATCGTCGACGGTGCTGTCATCATCACCGAGAACAGCCTGCGGCACCTGTCCGAGCGCCAGCACGAGAAGGGCCGCCTCCTGACCCTCGGGGAGCGCTTGGAGACGGTCGCGGATAGCGCCAAGGAGATGATCCGGCCCTCCCTCTATGGCCAGGGCATCATTATCCTGGTCTATGCGCCGCTCCTGACCTTCACCGGGGTCGAGGGCAAGATGTTCATCCCGATGGCGCTCACCGTCATCATCGCCCTCGTCTTCGCCTTCATCCTGTCCCTGACCCTGGTCCCGGCGCTCATCGCGATCGCCATCACCGGGCGGGTCCAGGAGAAGGACGTCTGGATCGTCCGCGGCCTCAAGCGCCTCTACGCCCCGGCATTGGCACGCTCCCTCCGGGCGCCCATTCCGGTCATTGCGGTGGGCGCGCTCCTCTTCGTCGGCTCGCTCAGCCTCTTCTCGCGGCTGGGGCAGGAGTTCATCCCGACGCTGGACGAGGGCAACCTCGCCATGCAGGCGCTGCGCATCCCCAGCACCTCGCTGCAACAGTCCCAGGCCATGCAGTCCGTGCTGGAGCGGCGCATTTCGCGCCTGCCCGAGGTGCAGGTGATCTACTCGAAGACCGGCACGGCCGAGGTGGCCTCCGACCCGATGCCGCCGAACGCCTCGGACACCTTCATCATCCTCAAGCCGCGCGAGCAGTGGCCCGACCCATCCCTTCCCAAGGCGGAGCTGGTCCGCCGCATCGAGCAGTCGGTCGCGGGCATCCCGGGCAACGCGCTGGAGTTCACCCAGCCCATCCAGATGCGCTTCAACGAACTGCTGGCGGGCGTGCGCGGCGACCTCGCCGTGAAGGTCTTCGGCGACGAGTACGGCCCCATGCTGCAGGTGGCCGGGCAGATCGCCCAGATCCTGAACGGCACCGAGGGCGCCGCCGACGTGAAGGTCGAGCAGGCGACAGGCCTGCCCTTCCTGGAGATCACGGTGAACCGCACCGAGGTCGCCCGCCGGGGCCTAAGCATCGCGGACGTCCAGGCGGTGATCGCGACAGCGGTCGGCGGGCGCGAGGCCGGGATGGTCTACGAGGGTGACCGGCGCTTCGCCATCGTGGTCCGCCTGCCGGACAACCTGCGCGGCAACTTCGACGCGCTGCGGAACCTGCCCGTGCCGCTGCCGCCTGTCGCCGGACGGCCCGCAATGTCGGTGCCGCTGCAGCAACTGGCGAGCCTCAGCGTGGTCGAGGGGCCGAACCAGATCAGCCGCGAGCAGGGGCGGCGCCGCGTCGTCATCCAGGCTAACGCCCGCGGGCGCGACATCGGCTCCATCGTGGCCGAGGCCCAGGCCAAGGTCGAGGCGCAGGTGCAGCTGCCGCCCGGCTACACCATCACCTGGGGTGGCCAGTTCGAGAACCTGGCAAAGGCCCGGGACCGTCTGACCGTCGTGGTGCCCGCCTGCTTCCTACTCATCATCGTCCTGCTGTTCGCGGCGCTGGGCTCTGTGCGGGACGCCCTGCTGGTCTTCAGCGGCGTGCCCCTGGCCCTGTCCGGCGGCCTGCTCGCGCTCTGGCTACGGGACATGCCGTTCTCGGTCCCGGCCGCCGTCGGCTTCATCGCCCTCTCCGGCGTGGCCGTGTTGAACGGCCTGGTGATGGCGACCTCCATCAAGGGGCTCATGCAGCAGGGGCACCTGTCCCTGCGGGACGCCGTGTACCAGGGCGCCATGACCCGTCTGCGGCCGGTGGCCATGACGGCCCTGGTCGCCTCGCTCGGCTTCGTTCCCATGGCCCTGGCCACCGGTGCTGGCGCCGAGGTGCAGAAGCCGCTGGCCACCGTGGTCATCGGCGGCCTGATCAGCGCGACCCTGCTGACCCTTCTGGTGCTGCCCGCGCTCTACGTGCGCTTCGGCCGCGTCCAGAAGCCCGTGGCGGAAGACGCCGTCCCGGCCGGGGCGCGGCACGCCGCCGCCGAATGAATCCGGCGGGAGGGGCGGCACAGCCCCTCCCGGCGACAACAGTTCACCAACCAACGAGGACCTGAAACGTGCGCACCATCCTTCTCGCGGCCTTGGCGGCCGTCTCAATCTCGACCGGCGCGCTGGCGCAGTCACACGGCCACAGCGACCAGGGTGCCCACGGCGGCCGCATGCAGGACGTCGTCGGCGTGCATGCCGAACTGCTGGTCTCGGAGCGGAACCTGACGGTCCACCTCTACGACGAGGCCGGGAAGCCCGTGCCATCGGCGGGCTACACGGTGTCCGCGCTGGTCGGCGCCGGGCAGGCGCGTCAGGTCGTCCAGCTGGCGCCGGGCAGCGAGAATACCCTCACGGGCACGGCGCCCACCGCGCCCGCTCGCGGCGCTCCGGTGACACTGCAGGTGAAGAACCCGGCCGGGCGCAGCGGTCAGGCGCGCTACTGACTTGGACGCCGCCGTCCCGCCCGGTTCCGGGTAGGCGGCGGCCTTCCGTCACGGACATGTGCCGGGACTCAGGAGCGGTCGCGACTTTTAGGGGTTGAACCTCCAGTGGATGGAGGTGCGAACAACCGGCGCGACGGACCCGCGATGGGTTCTTGCTGGAGGCTTGCATGGGACAGGGTCACGACCACGGCGTGGGCAACGCTAACTCGACCGCCTTGGCCAAGGCTTTGGGGCTGACGGCTGCCTTCCTCCTCGCCGAGGTCGCAGGCGCCTATGTCTTCAACAGCCTGGCTCTCCTGTCCGACGCGGCGCACATGCTGACCGACGCGCTGGCCCTGGCCGTGGCGCTCGTCGCGATCCGGGTCGGCAGGCGCCCTGCCGACCGGCGGCGCACCTGGGGCTACCACCGCTTCGAGATCCTGGCGGCTGCCTTCAACGCGTCGCTGCTTTTCCTTGTGGCGCTGTACATCCTCTACGAGGCCTTCCAACGCTTCCGCGAGCCTGCGGAGGTAGGCAGCCTCGGCATGCTCGCCGTCGCCGCCTTCGGCCTGCTGGTGAACTGGATTTCCATGCGCCTGCTGGCGGGGGGCAGCGAGAGCAGCCTCAACGTCAAGAGCGCCTACCTGGAGGTCTGGAGCGATTTCCTTGGATCCGTGGCCGTCATCATCGGCGCGGGCGTCATCTGGGCCACCGGCTGGACCTGGGTCGACCCGCTGCTCGGCGTCGCCATCGCCTTTTGGGTGCTGCCCCGGACGTGGACCCTTCTGTCGGAGGCCATCGACGTCCTGCTCGAGAGCGTGCCGCGCGGCATCGACCTGGATGCGGTCGAGCAGTCCATGCGCGGAACAGCGGGCGTCCGCGACATCCACGACCTCCACGTCTGGGCGCTGACTAGCGGCAAGGTGGCCCTGTCGGCGCACGTCGTCGTTGATGCCTCGCTGTCCCGGGAGGAGAGGCTGGAGGACATGATGGCCGTCATGCTGAGGGAGAAGTTCGGCATCACGCACCTGACCGTCCAGGCCGAGCTGGCGGGCGCCCACGACGGGGTCACGGAGGACAGGTGGGGAGAGCCGGACGCCGGGCAGACCCATCGGTGAGCCGCCAGGCATGGGGAAGCCTACGGCGGCCTCCCCATGCTGACCTGAAGGCGGTCAGCCGACCTGCTCAACCAACCTTTGGGAAAACGAGTAGGCGATGACGGAACTCGGCGGCGTCTCGAGCCAGGCGGGCTCCCTGTGGGAGATCTCGACGATGGTGTTCGCGTCAGTCCTCTCGAAGTGGCGCCGAACACTGTCTAGCACCGCCAGTTCGCTGGTCGAAAGATGGGCGTCGAGATCCACCTCGGTGCGCTTGATCACCTCCGCGATAAACGAGCCCCGCAGCTCCTCGAACGAGGAGACGACCCCGGCGTCCTCAACCGCTGAGAAAATCCGCGTGAAGCCGTCCGGCACAGGGCCGTACGGCAGCCGCACGTACCGCAGCCCGGAAATGCTCGCACCGAACTCGGCGCAGTGGCGGAAGTCCGCGTAGAAGAGCAACTTGTTGAGCTTGGTTTTGACCGTTCCGCGGCCCGCGAGCCGGGCGACGCACGCGGCGGCCTTCCAAACTTCCGCCGGGCGGCCCATCTCCCGGTCCAGCAGATGCCCGATCCGGGACATCAGGACGCGACTGACCGCTTCGGTCTGCTGCCGCGCCGTGCGAGCTGCCCGGAGCTCCTGATGGCGCCTGTTCTCGGCGAAAGTCGCTTCCGCGACTTCCGCGAGCAGCGGATCCGCCGGTCGGAGGGACGTGTTGCGCTCAAGCCAGGGCAGCACGTCCACGAGGTGCCACAGGGCCGGGTCGCCTGCGTTGACGGGCGCCGGGAACACTTCCCGTGCCTGGGCCTCACCTGCAGGGTAGCGCCGCATGTTCTGGCGGGAACACCCCATCAACTCCGCGAGCTCGGTGAGGTTCACCAGGTCTGGCCCAACGGTGACAACATCCGCTCCGGGCACCGCAGCGAGCGCGTCGGCCGTCGCCGAGGAGATCGCCTCGAGCGCCGAGGGCGCTTCCCGGCCGAAATCCAGATGCAGGTAGCCCTTGCGGCCGAGAGCGATTGTCGCGTCGTCGCACCCGCCGGTCACCAGATTTTCCAGGTGGCGTTCGCCGTCCTCATCCGGTGAAGAGAGCCGGAGCAGGACCGTGAAGTTGTATTCGTTCATTGTCACCCCGCTTCCTCAGAAGAGGTTTCCGCCGTCTGGGACAGGCGGCAGCATCCTTCCACTTGCCGGAGAACCTTCCGGGCGTGGCTTCCCGCGTTCTGCGGCGTGCAAAAGACGGATATCTGGCAGAACGTGCCATTTCGGCAGGACGCGTCGTTCCAAGGGCAACGCAGGATGCCGAAGATGGGGTTGCCTCGATGGACCAGGACCCACCCCTTTGCTTCCGCGGCAACGATTGTGTCTTCAACCTCGGGCTTGGAATGCCGAGGGCGTCGCGCTTCGCCTGACATCAGTTACGCTTCCAACCGTCATTTGTCAAGTGACAAGTGGCCGCTCACGCAGCCGGGCTCCTGCGTCGGCCATGAAATCGCCGCCGGATTTGCAACGGTCAAGCACGCGGCGCGGCGCCACCGCAAGTGGAAGAACCCAGTTGAGACACGACCGGCGGAATTGCCCTTGAACCTCCAGTGGCTGGAGGTCGTATCTAATCCGTCATCAGCAGGAGTTCGCTCGATGGACGGCACACGCGGCGGCAACATCCCGGGACAGCCGGTGACATGGCGGGTTCAAGGCATGGACTGCGCCTCCTGCGTCGCCAAGGTCGAGAAGGCCGTGGCTCGCCTCCCGGGCGTCACCGACATCAAGGTCAACCTGATGGCCGAACGGCTGGGCGCGACGCTGTCGCCCGATGGTGCGACGCCGGAAGCCGTGGAGAAGCAGATCGGCGCTCTGGGCTACAAGGCCACGCGCCTCGAGGCCCCGGCCGCTGCGGCGCCGATCTCCTGGCGGGTGGAGGGCATGGATTGCGCCTCCTGCGTCGCCAAGGTTGAGAAGGCCGTCAACCGCCTTCCCGGGGTGTCCGACGTCTCGGTGAACTTGATGGCCGAGCGGCTGACCCTGCGCCTCGCGCCAGGCACGACGGACGCCGCGGCTGTGGAGAAGCAGATCGGGGCGCTGGGCTACAAGGTGAAAGCCCTCGCGCTTCAGGATGCTCCCGGCGCGCCGTCTGCCCCGGCGGGTGGCCACGAGCACGACCATTGCTGCGACCACGACCATGATCATCATGGCCACGGGCATGACGACCATGACCATGACCACGGTCACGCCAGACACGGGCACATCCAAGCCACACCCGCCGGTCCCTCGGCCCACGCCGCCGGTGACCACGGTCATGCTCACGGCGCCGCGTTCGGCCATTCGCATGCCGACCACGAGGACCTCGCCGACGCGGCGAAGCCCTGGTACGCGACGGGCAAGGCGCGCCTGGTCTGGCTGTTGGGCGCTCTTGTTGTCGGTGCCTACGCCCTGTCGCTGGTGCTGCCGCGCAACCTGACCTATCCGCTCTTCCTGATCGCGACGTTAGTCGCCCTGGTGCCTTTCGGGCGTCGCGCCTTCAACCTGGCCCGAGCGGGTTCGCCGTTCTCGATCGAGACCCTGATGGTGACCGCCGCCGCGGGCGCGGCTGTCATCGGCGCCGCGGAGGAAGCCGCCGTGGTAGTCCTGCTCTTCGCCCTCGGCGAGATGCTGGAGAACGTGGCAGCCGGACGTGCCCGCGCTGGCATCAAGGCCTTGGCGACCCTCATGCCCCGCACCGCCCTGCGCCTGCGGGCGGACGGCTCGACCGAGCAGGTGCCGTCCGATCGCCTGTCGGTCGGTGACCTCGTCCTGGTCCGGCCCGGCGACCGCGTCCCGTGCGACGGCACCATCGAGGACGGGCAGTCCGCCCTGGATGAAAGCCCGGTGACCGGCGAGAGCGTGCCGGTGTCCCGCGGACCCGGGGAGAACGTCGTCGCCGGTTCCATCAACGCCGACGGCGCGCTCCGCGTCCGTGTGACTCGCGCGGCGACGGACAACACCATCGCCCGCATCATCCGCATGGTGGAGGAGGCCACCGCCTCCCGCGCGCCGACCCAGCGCTTCATCGAGCGTTTCTCGACCTACTGGACGCCGGGCGCGATGGTGGTCTCCGCCCTGGTCATCCTGCTGCCGCCCTTCCTGCTGGGCTGGGACTGGTGGACCAGCATTTACCGCGGCTTGGCCGTGCTGCTCATCGCCTGCCCCTGCGCGCTGGTCATCTCGGTGCCCGCTGCCCTGGCCTCGGGCCTCTCCGCAGGTGCCCGGCGCGGCCTGCTGATCAAGGGAGGCGCCGCTCTGGAGCAGATTGGGGCGGCCAAGATCGTCGCCTTCGACAAGACCGGCACCCTGACGGCGGGCCATCCCAAGGTCACTGACGTGCTCCCGGCGCCGGGGACGTCGGCCTGGGACGTCCTGGCCTACGCCGCGGCCGTGGAGCAGGGATCCTCGCACCCGCTGGCCAAGGCCGTCATGGCCGAGGCCGCGTCGCGCGGCATCGCGACACCCCCGGCCTCGGACCAGGGCGCCGTGCCGGGAAAGGCGGTCACCGCCACAGTGGGCGGTCGGAAGGTCAGCGTGGGCAGCCCGCGCCACGCGGCGGAAACGGGCGCCGGAATGGGTGGCTTCGCCGGGCAGGTCACCGGCTTCGAGAACGAGGGCAAGACGGCGGTCATGGTGGTCGTGGACGGCGCGGTGGCGGGTGTCCTTGCCCTGCGGGACGAGCCGCGCGCGGACGCGGCCGCGGGCGTCGCGGCCCTGTCAAAACTGGGCGTCCGCTCGGTCATGCTGACGGGCGACAACGCCAGGACGGGCGCCGCCATCGCGGGTGGCCTGGGGCTGGACGTCAAGGCGGAACTGCTGCCCGAGGACAAGCTGCGGGAGATCGGGGCGCTCCGCTCCTCCGGCTCCGTAGTCATGGTCGGCGACGGCATCAACGACGCCCCGGCGCTCGCGGCGGCCTCGGTCGGCATCGCGATGGGCGGCGGCACCGACGTCGCGCTCGAGACGGCGGACGCCGCGGTGCTCAAGGACCGGGTCTCCGGCGTGGCCGAACTCGTCGGCCTGTCGCGCTCCACCATGGCCAACGTGAAGGCGAACGTCGCCATCGCTGTCGGCCTCAAGGCGGTTTTCCTTGTCACCACGCTGATGGGCGTCACCGGCCTCTGGCCCGCCATCATGGCGGACACCGGCGCGACGGTGCTGGTGACCCTGAACGCGCTGCGCCTGCTGGCCTGGAAGCCTGCGGTGTAGTCTCGCCGTCAGGAACCTGGAGGCCGGGCGCGCGGAAGCATCCGGCTTGTTGATGGGCGACCCGCGACCTCGGAGCGGGTGAAGGAGTGCCGAGCCTCTTGGCGCGGCACTCCACGAGGGAAGCGGCAACACGCTCGTTTCGCTTGCGATGCATTACCCCAGGATTGTAGCCTCGGGTACAATCTGCGCCTCCGGCTGGAGTCGGCGGCAGGTAACACCCATTAGGCAGGCATCGCCAATGACCGCTTCCTTGACTCCCCCCAGGCCCGAAAGCCTCCCCGAGGTTCATCGCTCCGTCCGTGTGCCGAACGCCGGAGGGTTCCTGCGCAAGCTGCTTGCGTTCGTGGGGCCGGGCTACCTGGTTGCGGTTGGCTACATGGATCCGGGCAACTGGGCGACGGCCTTGGCTGGCGGCTCAGCCTTCGGGTACACGCTGCTCTCCATCGCCCTGCTCTCGTCGCTAATGGCGATCCTCCTGCAAGCGCTCTGCGCACGGGTCGGGATCGCGACGGGACGCGACCTGGCGCAGCTCTGCCGGGAGCGCTTTCCAACTTCCGTCGCCTATCCGCTCTGGCTCCTCGCCGAACTGGCGATCTGCGCGACAGACCTCGCGGAACTCATCGGCACCGCCATTGCCCTGCAGCTGCTGTTCGGCGTGCCGCTGATCCTGGGCGTGATGCTGACGGCCCTCGACGCCTTCCTGATCCTTTGGCTCCAGAACAAGGGCATCCGTTGGCTGGAGGCCCTGATCTTCGGCTTCATCGCGCTGATCTTCGGCTGCTTCGCCACCCAGATAGCACTGGCGGACCCGGACTGGGGGGCCGTGCTGCGCGGCTACATCCCGGCCGCCTCCATCGTCATGAACGAGACGCAGCTCTACATCGCCATGGGCATTCTTGGCGCCACCGTCATGCCGCACAACCTCTACCTGCACACGGCACTGGTGCAGTCGCGGGACTACGGCAGGGATCTGGACGGCAAGCGCGAGGCCATCCGCTTTGCCAGCATCGACAGCACGGTGGCACTGAGCCTCGCGCTGTTGGTCAACTCGGCCATCCTGATCACCGCGTCGGCAGTGTTCAACACCGCCGGGCGAACCGAGGTGGCCGAGATCCAGGAAGCCTACCAGTTGCTCACGCCGCTGGTCGGGACCGGGGCGGCGGCAACGCTGTTCGCGGTCGCGCTGCTGCTGTGCGGCATCAACGCCACTGTCACGGCGACCTTGTCCGGGCAGATCGTGATGGAGGGCTTCCTCCGTTTCCGCCTTCCTCCGGTCCTGCGCCGCCTCATCACCCGTCTGGTGGCCATCATACCGGCGGTGCTGGTTACCTGGTTCTACGGCACGAGCGGCACGGCGCAGCTCCTGATCCTGAGCCAGGTGATCCTGTCACTCCAACTGCCCTTCGCCGTGGTGCCGCTGATGCTGTTCGCGGGGGACAAGGGGCGCCTCGGCTCCCTGACGGCGCCCCGCTGGCAGCTGGCGCTCGGGTGGGCTAGCGCGGCGCTCATCCTCGGACTGAACGCGAAGGTCATTCTTGACCTCATCCTCCAGGGATAGGGGCGCGCCGTCCGAACAAGAGCCTCAGCGCGGGGCGTCCAACTCGCTCAGGATGAGTTCGTAGAGCTGGCGCGGACCGAAGGACAGCAGAGGCCGCGTGTTCACGAAGAACACCGGCGTCTGCCTGACTTGCAGGGCCTGGAGATCCGCCGTGTCAACCTGCAGCACGCGGTCGACCTGCGGCCGCCGCCCGCCCTTTCTGGCCCGCCCGAAGCCGAGCCTTGCGACCCCGACCAATGGTCAATGCGTCTCTGCCAAGCACTCACCATGATCTGCTAAGACCTCGATGACGCGACACTCGGCAATGCGTCCGTGCGATCCCTGTTCGACCATCGCCCTGAGTTCATTGCGTAGCGCCACCAAGCGGGCAATCCTGTCCTCGACCCCGGCAAGGTGTTCGCGTGCGATCGCGTCAGCTGCATCGCAGGGTTCCTGAGGCAAACCAGCAAGGGCCAGAAGCTGCCGGACCGCGTCGATATCGAAACCAAGTTCGCGGGCGTGGCGGATAAATTTTAAACGTCGCACGTCTGCTGCAACGTAGGTTCGTCGGTTGCCCGGCGTACGCGGCGGCAGCGGCAGAAGGCCAATACTTTCATAGTATCGGATGGTGGCGGCCTTGACGCCGGTGCGCTTGGAAGCCTCTCCGATCACCATGTCGTGGGACATGTCCGCCTTCCTTGCTCCTCTAGCTACTAGAGGATGTAGCCAGTGATTCTCGGTTGGACCAGTCCGTTGGTTTCCAGTCCGAGGCGTTACGTCTGAGAGCTGCACTCTGCCACGTGCTCGTGGACATATTGCAGCGCAACAGCAACAGAAATCGAGTGAGGACAGATCATGTCGCAGGAAAAGCCAGGCCCGCACCACGACCACCCGGGACATGTTCCAGGAGACCTAGACCAGCACGGTCATCGGGACCAAAGCGTGAAGGAAGTTCCCGGCCAGCATCATGACCATCCAGGGCACACGCCGGGTGATCTCGACGAGCATGGGCATCGCGATAAGAGCGTGTCGGAGAAGCCCGGGCCGCATCATGACCATCCTGGCCATCAACCCGGTGACCTTGATGAGCATGGGCATCGCGACAAGAGCGCTCCGCCCAAGCCCTAAGTTCTGATACTCAGGAAGGCCACTGTTATGGCCTTCCTGTCAGACCTCCTCAGAGGCGACTCGACTACGATATCGAGTCATTATCGCGCGCGATTTGCTGACCGGCATGGAGGCTCCGAAAGAAGCCACTTCTGGGCTGTGCGACAAGCAGAACAGGCAGTCGGGCAAGGCTCTGCCCTGCTGACCGGGCAGCACGCCCTGTCTGCCGTGGGCTGTGTGGAACTTTTGGCGACGGCGACTCAAATCTATAGACGTCTCAGTGCGCATCCTCGGCCTGAACGCGAAAGTCATTCTTAACCTCATTATCCAGGAATGAGGGTGCGTCGTCCGAACATGAACTCTCAGCGCTGAGCGTCCAACTCGCGCAGGATGAGCTCGTAGAGTTGGCGCGGGCCGAAGGACAGCAGCGGCCGCGAGTTCACGAAGAACGTCGGCGTTTGCCTGACTTGCAGGGCCTGGAGATCCGCCGTGTCGGCCTGTAGCACGCGGTCGACCTGTGGCCGCCGCCCGTCCTCCTTGGCCCTCCCGAGGTCGAGCCCCGCGGCCCCGGCGATCCGCCAGGCGGTCGCGAGGTTCGGCGCCCCATGGGCGGCCCACTCCGGCTGACGGGCGAAGAGGGCGTCCAGCACCTGCTCGAAGCGGCCCTGGAGCCGGGCCGCCTCGAGGATGCGGACGGCTTCGTCCGAGCCCTGGTGGAACGGCGCGTAGCGGAGCACCAGCCGGACGTCCTCCGGATGGCGCGCTAGGATCTGCCCGAGGATCGGGTGGAACCCACGGCACGCCTCGCAGGAGGGATCGAAGAACTCGACGATGGTCACCCGGGCATCGGCCTTGCCGATGACCGGCGAGTGCGGCCGGACGTAGGTGTCGTTCCGTCCGGTCGCCGCCGGTCCCGCGAGTTCGCCGTGCGGATACAGCCAGTATCCCAAGCCGAACACCCCGAGGGCCAGGGCGCCGGTGCCGAGAGTGAGGGCGCGCCGGTTCATGCCTTGCGCCCTCCCCGGGCGAGGAGGGTCATCAGGATCAGGATGGCGGTGAAGGTCAGGAAGGACAGCATCGGAAGCGGCGCCCAGCCCAGCATCATGGCGTCGCCGGAGCACGACGGCCCGGAGGCGGCGCAAGGCTGGATGGCTTCCGACACCACGCCGTAGAAGAGCAAGCTGTGCCAGCCCGCGACCAGCCATCCGATGGTGGCCAGCGGCAGCACGTAGCGCCAGATGTCCGTGTCCGAGCGGTAGCAGGCCACCGCCAGGAGCACGGGCAGCGGGAACATGAAGGCGCGCTGGTGCCAGCACAGGGAGCACGGCGCCTGGCCCATCACCTCGCCGATGAATAGGGCGCCGAGGCTGGCGATGAGCGCCAGGGCCCATGCCGCGAAGAGGATAGCCCAAGCCCTGGTGCCGATGGCGTCATCCTCCGTCGTGGTGGCGGCGCTCATGGACGGTTTTCCTTCTGCCGCATCAGTGTGAAGCTCCGCCATGACCCGCCACCGGCTCCCGCATCGTCACCTGAACCGGGACGGCGACGGTTCCGCCGTCTTCCAGGTTCAAGGTCAGGGTGAAGTGCTGTCCGGCCTTGAGGTCGGCGTGTGGCTTCATCAGCATCAGGTGCAGGCCGTTCGGCTCGAAACGGATCACGCCGCCGGAGGGCACGGCCACGCCCTCCGGACGGGGGCGCATCCTGGCGACCCCGTCCTCGACGACGCTCTCGTGGATCTCGACCCTCTCGGCGACGGGCGTCGTGCCGCCGAGGATGCGCACGGGCTGGCCGCCTTCGTTGCGGAAGCTGAGGTAGGCGACCGCCGTGCCGATGCGCGCCAGCGCCGGGCGGGACCACGCGTTCTCGGCGACCACCGCGGGCTTTCCCTGCGCGAAGGCCGTTTCCGCCAGCACGCACGGCAGTGCGATGAGAAGAGCGCGGCGCCTCATCACGAGCGTGCCTCCCCCTTTGTGGAACCCGGCGCGGTGTCGCCCAGCGCCAGCCGGATCTTGGCGACGGCGGTCGGAAGAGGCTCGTGGGTGTCGAGGAAGCCGCGCAGCGTCCCCTCCGGCCCGATCAGGTAGATGGAGGCGGTGTGCTCCATCACGTAGGAATCTCCGCCCGTGGGAACCTTGCTGTAGTAGGAGCGGAACGCCTTCGCCGCCCCCGCCACCTCCTCCTCCGTGCCGGTCAGACCGATAAGGGCGGGATGGAAGTTGGCTACGTAGCTGGCCAGCAACTCCGGGGAGTCTCGTCCGGCATCGACGCTGATGAACAGCGGGCGCACCGCCGCGGCTTCCTGCGGCGACAGGCCATCCAGCGCCTCGGCGATGTAGCCGAGGCCGGTCGGGCACACGTCGGGGCAGTGGGTGAAGCCGAAGAACACCAGCCGCACCCGCCCCGCGTAGGTCGCGTCGGTGACACGCTGGCCCGTGTGGTCGACCAGCGCGAAGGGCGATCCGATGGGCTGCTGCATGCCGCTGGATCGCGGCGCGGACGCTCTTCTGGCGCGCAGCATCCATTCGGACAGGCCCCACCCCAGCGCGCTCCCAGCCGGGATGCCGACGCCAAGGGCGACCAGCAATGTCCTGCGGTTCATCCCCGTGTCCTTTCATGTCTGATGTCGCCGCCAGGCTTAGCCAGGACCATGGGGGCGGCGTTTCGCGTGCGCGCGCCCAGCACCAGGAGTGCCGCGCCGAGGAAAATCAGCGTGTCCGCGATGTTGAAGGCAGGCCAGTGGTAGCCCGCCCAATGGAAGTCGAGGAAATCGGTCACGGCGCCTTGCCGCAGACGGTCGACCACGTTCCCGAGGGCGCCGCCCCCGATCAGCCCCGCGGCGAGCCCGTGCCGCGGCTGCGAGTCCCTGGCCAGCCAGATGCCGAAGCCCAGGAGCACCGCCAACGCGAAGCCGGAGAGCAGCCAGGGCGTGGCGGGGCTGTCCGCCGCCAGCAGGCCGAAGCTGACTCCGCGGTTGAACCCCAGGGTGAGATTGAAGAACGGCGCCACCGGGATGAGGCGGGGCGGGTCCATCACCGCGGTGAGGATCCACCACTTTGAGGCTTGATCGAGTGCCAGCCCTAGGAGCGTGGCCGACGCGGCCAGTGCCCAGGTGCCCGGCCGTGATGAACCGCCGCCGTCAAACAGGGGCGCCGCCGACGCACCGCCTGGATTGCCCTGCCTTATGGTGCCGTCCTGCGGGCGCATGCCGCTGTCGCCCATCCTCGCCGCCTTGCCGTCCACTCTGGCTCCTGCCTCCTGGGGATGCGCCTTGCGACGGCATGCCCACCCACCCAAGATGGACCCTGTAGTCACTACATGGTCAATGCTTTGATTGCAGAAAGTTCATTCAACATCGGCGCCTTGGCCCGGGCCACCGGCACCAAGGTGGAGACCGTCCGGTGGTACGAGAAGGTCGGTCTGCTGCCCACGCCAGCCCGCAGCGCGGGGAACTACCGCACCTACGGCGAGGCCCATCTCGGACGTCTGAGCTTCATCAGGCGGGCGCGCGAGCTTGGCTTCTCGCTGCAGCAGATCCGCGCCTTGCTTGGGCTCGTCGGCTAGCCGGACCTGCCCTGCGAGGCGGTCGACGCGATCGCCCGCGAGCACCTGGCCGAGGTCGAGCGCAAGATCGCGGACCTGCAGGCGCTCCGCCGGGAACTGGACTCCCTGGTCGGGCAGTGCGGCTGCGGCACCGTGTCCGAGTGCCGCATCGTCGAGGCCCTGGCGCCGACACTTGAGGCGCTCGCCGCGGTGGCCGGAACGCCCCTGTTCCACTCCCGCTGAGCGCCTCGTCCGCTCTCCTGCTTCCGCATCGAGGATCGACCACGACGCGTCGTCCCTAGATCGGCGCCCGCTGGGCGCTGGGTTGCCGGGCGGCCTTGAAGCGGGTCAGTTCGTCGAGGAAGGTGGGGCAGGCGCGCTGCCCGGCCTCGAAGCCCGCGTTCGGCGGCGGGGGACGCGGCCCACCGTCCTCAGTGTGGAGCGTCTCCACGATGCCCAGCAAGCGTGGTCTCAACCAAGCGTCGAAAGCCTGTCTCGCGGCGACTTCGCCGTTGGCGCCGGTTGAGCGGAATTCACCCAGGTACTGGCTGAGCCTGGGTGTGACACGCTGCCAGAACTCGCGCATCGAGGAGTGGATCCTGTTGTGGTCCTCGAGAGCGGACACGACCGCGCCGACATACAGGCAGGCGTTATCCGCAAACTCCTCCGGCACCTCCAGCCGTGCGGCCTCGACCTCCAGCCGCACCTCGACGCCTGCGAGCCTCCAGCACGCTGAGCCGTTGCCTGCCGCGGATCCCGTCTCGAGGGCGGGGCGGAGGCGAGGCTTGATGATCTCGGGCGTGCCGTAAACGTTCTCGAGGCGGACCTCGCCATTCACCTCGCGTGTTCGCAGCGGCACGCGCGCCACGGGCAGCGGCGGATGCGGGACCTCGAGAACGACGACCTTCGGCGGCGCGAGAGAGTCCGTGGGGCATGCCGCGCTCGCTACGGATGGTATGGCTATCATGGCCCCAGCCAGGATGAGCAGGGCGGCAACCAGATGTCGTTGGCAAATCGACAACGGAGCAGCCATCGCTGGTGTCGAATGCATTGTCCCTCGCGTTCCCCATGCCTGCTCGGAGCAGCCGCTCGTGCAGACATGGCTGACCGTAGTTCCTCCATCCCGAAGCGGACATCCCTTTCCTTGACCGCAACAAAAAGATGCAGTCGCTTCAGGGCTTGCATCACTGGAAGCAGGATGCCGTCCACGTCGATTGCCAAGCGCTAAGCTGGCGTGAAAGACCGAAAGCCGCCAATCCGCTTCGGGAGGTGAGGCAAGGCAAAGCGGACCTTCCCTGCTGAAGGTTTCGCGATGGATACCCTGCCGATGGCATGCGCCACCTGTGAGCCCGCGGGCGCCGCACAAACGCCATCAGCGCGCGGGCTGGAGCACCGGCGCAGAGGATGCCGGAGGGTTGGCCTCCAGTTCGGCAACCAACTGCTTCATCTCGCCAATCTCCCGCACCTGGGCCTCGACGATGCTGTCGGCCAGTCGCCGGACGCGCGGGTCTCGGATCCGCGCCCTCTCACTGGTCATGATGGCGATGGAGTGGTGCGGGATCATCGCTTTCATGTAGGCCACGTCGCCCACCGTCTGCTGGCTCCTGACGAGCCACAGCGCCCCCGCGAACACCAGGACGCTGGCCACGAGAATGGCCATGTTGGCGGTACGGTTCCGGTACATGCCGAGCATGAACAGCAGCATGATAATGGCCATGGTCGCCCCCATGACGAGGGCCATCCAAGTCCGGGTCTGGCTGTAGAAGACGTGCTCCAGGGCATAGGTGTTCAGGTACATCAGGCCGAACATGACCACGGTTGAGACCAGGATCATCAAACCGAAACGTGCGTAGCTCATGGCGGATTGCCTCTCTTCCAGGGCCGAGGGGGCTCAGACGCAACGAGCCTCGGAATTTCTGAAGGGGCGGCCGGTGCTCGGAAGCACCGGCCACGTTGAAAGGAGCTGTCCGGTCGGCGCTCCTTCCCCGGGAACTCAGGCAATCACGCCGCCGCTCTCCGGGAAGACGTACCACGAGCCGAAGTCGCCGATGCCCTCCACGAAGCCTGGCGCCTCGGCGAACATGAAGTCGCTCTGCCGCAGGTCGTCCTTGGCGATGCCCTCGAGGAGGATGGACCCCGCGAAGGTGCCATCCTCGCCCATGCCCCAGCCGACCAGGGCACCCTCGGCCGTGTCCTGGACCACGACATCCGCGGGCTGGATGCCCTCCATGAAGGCGATGTGGTCGAAGGCGCCTTGGGCCTCGCCGGTCGCTTCGAAGTCCAGGACCACGTCGTGGCCGCTGTCCATCGACACCATGAAGGCGTCGGCGCCGGTGCCGCCGACCAGGGTGTCGTCGCCCATGCCGCCGTTCAGCATCCCGTGCGCGGCGCCTTCGTCGAGGTAGTCGTTCCCGTCGCCACCCATGAGCTCGTCGGACTCCGCCCCGCCGAAGAGCCTGTCGTCGCCAGCCTCACCCATCAGGCGGTCCATGCCATCGCCGCCCGCCATGGTGTCACGGCCGTCGCCACCCTGGAGATGGTCGTCCCCGGCCAGGCCTGAGATGGTGTCGTCTCCCGCCAGTCCGAAGATCGTGTCCGATTCCGACGACCCCGTCAGGGTATCGGCACCAGCGGTGCCGCGGAGGACGGCATTCCCCTCGATGTCGAAGATCAAGGTGTGGTCATCGAAGACGTGGTCGGCCAGAAGGTCGAAGATGGCACCGGCCTGCGGCTCACCAGGCACCTCGGGGCCCGCTACGCTGGGCGTCGGTGCCTCGTCGGCTGGGCCGTCAGGCACCCGCAGGCCGGGAGGCAGGTCGGCCGCGTCGCCGAACATGAAGTCGTCCTGCGCCAGGTCCGCCTTGAAGACGCCTTCCAGCAGGACTGAACCCCCGTCCCAACTGACCTGGACCCCATCTGCGGTGTCGGCAAAGGCAAGGTCTGTCCATTGGAGGCCGTCCATGACCGCCAGGTGGTCGAACATGCCGGGACCGGCGGTGAAGTCCTTGATGACGTCGTGGCCACTCATCCGACCGATCATGAAGGCGTCCGGGCCGCCTCCGCCAACCAGGGTGTCGTCGCCCATGCCGCCGTCGACGGTGCTGTGCCCTTCACCCTCGTCCAGGTAGTCATTCCCGGGTCCGCCGCGCACCGTGTCGGCGCCTGGGCCGCCGTAGAGGGTGTCATTGCCGTCACCACCTTCGACCTCGTCGTCGCCCATATTGCCGGAGACCACGTCGGCGCCCGCACCGCCGTGGAGAACATCGTCCATGCCGCCCCCGCCAATGCGGTCGTCGCCTTCAAGGCCCCAGGTGAACTCGGCGCCGTCGGTGCCGCCCAAGGTGTCTGCGCTCTCACCGCCGAAGGTGACGTTGTGGACATGGCCACCGGCCTCGAAATTGAAGTGAAGCCCACCCAGCGCGCCGTGCAGGGTGTCAGCCAGCCGGTCCGTGAGGTTCGTGAGCAGGCTGCTGAGATGCTGATTCTGGCTCATGCCGAAACTCCTTCAGAACGTTTTGATCTGCTCAGGAAGCGTTTGCTTCCGGTGGAGGTGACAAGGACCAGACCTGCTGTCCGGTCCTTGTCCCGGCGTCAGGTGCTCATCTGGCGGCAGGACGCGGCGCACTTGCGGCACTGCGCGACGCAGTCCTCCATGCCCCCCACGGCCTCGCAGCTTTTGGCGCACTCCTCGCAGATCTCGGCGCACTCGGCGCAGGTGTGCTTGTGGTGGGGCGTGCCGATCAGCATCATGTCGGCAGAAGTCTGGCAGATGGTGGCGCAGGCCATCATCAGCCTGAAGTGTTGCGGTTCCACATGCTTGCCGCCCACCTCCAGACAGTGGTTCATGGCCATGCCTAAGCAGGTGGAGTGACAGCGCAGGCATTCCTCAATGCAGGCCTGCATGGCGGGGGTCATCTGATGCATTTTTCTTCTCCGTTGGGATGTCCGTGAGGCGAGGTTCGCCAGCCCGTACGCCGGGCCGACGGCCGATCCTGGTGGAGCGCTGACGCGGTCCCGTGCCCTGTCAGCAGCGGTTCCGGGCAATGCTCCGCCACCCGCGGGCCATGGGCTCCGCGGGTGGCCTGGGACGCCTTATCGGGGTGGTGGAGAAGGAAGGTCCGGCGTGATGCCCACAACTGACGCCGTCGGCATGGCGAAGAAGCCGCTGTCGCTGACCACCGGCACGGCCTGGAGCCTCATTGTCGGCAGCAGCGCGGCGCCGCTTCCGCAATGCCCGAAGGTGCAGCATCCGGGCCGCATGCCGCCGTCACCGCAATTCGGACAGCACTTCTTCCCGGCCCTCCTGGCCTTCATGGCAGGGCTGGATGGCCGCACCTCCAGGGAAGCAGGCGCCGGATGGCTCGCATGGGCGTAGATCCTTGCGGGGACGGGGACAGAGAATGCCGCATGGGCACCACCGTGGGCCCGCGCGGGCACGGCGAGCAGGGACACGCACAGGCCTAGCGCCAGAACAAGTACAGCTTGGATTGCGCTCGCCTTCAGGCGCATCGGTCCGTCCGCTCCGCTGGTACCCCAGTAAGGCGTCAATCCCGGCATGGTTGCGCCTCGTATGCCGCAAGGTGGCGAACGAAGGCGGGCTTCCCGGAGCCCCGCAATCAGGGCGTCAAAGTGTCGGTTGCAGCCCCAACCAGCCGTGTCGCCAAGGTCCGCGCGCCGCGCCGTGCATGCCCGACGGCGATCGCCCCTCGGCGTCGGCTGCCCTAGCCCAGACGGCGGTGAGACCAGCGCCGGACAGCTAGATCCGCCCGCGCTCCGCCCCCGGCTTGGTCTCGTCGCGCACCTCCCCGTGCCCGGCGTGCCCGCCGTGGCCATGGTGCATGAACAGGTGCATCAGGGGGCAAGCCAGGAGGAGCAGATACGGCAGCACGCCGAAGACATGCGCGTAGTGTTCGCGGAGGACGTAGAACGCGGCCACGAGCGCGAGGCCGATGACCGCGATGCCGGTCCGGCTGCGCCACCAAGAGGTTTCCGCATGGTCATGCATCTTGGATCTCCTTCCCACATCTGGATCATGCCTTGCCCACCACACCCTGGCCTTGATCTGGGACAAGGTGCCGGAGAGCGCCATCCGCCTCGGATGCCCGGCCGGGAGCAGCGGACCTGTGGTTCCCGTACGAAACGCCTCGCCGACATGGCCAGCGCTCCGCATCGGGACGCTGCTAACTATACTCCCTCGGGACGAGGGCTGGTCGAGGTCATCTCGGCGACAGCCCAAAAGACCAGTACCATCACGACAATCTCCCAGCCGATGGAAGCCGCGAGGCGGGCGCCGGAACCCGGTGCTCCGGCCGCCAGGGCCGGAGTCAGCCGGAAGCGATGCCACGCCGCAAAGCCCAGCAGCGTGCCAACCAGTGCGACCTTGGCTAGCAGGGCGCCGCCGTAGGCGGTGGTCACGAGCAGGTCCAGTTGCCCGACCAGCAGCCACGCCAGCGTCACTCCGGCGAGGACGAGGCCAGCGACGATCCAGGAGGCGGCCCGCGCCCATCCCTCGACCATGCGCGCGGCCTGCGGACCCGCACGTCTGGAGGCGATCGTGAGCGGCCACAGGCTGCCCGCCCAGAAGGCCGCCGCGAGCAGGTGCGCCACCAACGCCGCGGCCAGCAGCCACCGTGGCTGGTGCTGGGTCGTGTGGCCGACCTGGGTGAAGCTGGCGGCGACCGCCAGCACGCCAGCGGCTCCGAGCACCAGGGCCGCGCGTCCGACCCAGGTTGCCACCGCCACGGCAAGCAGGCCCGCCCAGGTGACCAACACGGAAATGCCGGGACGCGAACCCAGCATCATGTCCCAGATCTCGGCGTCAAACGGATCGCCGTCCGACGCCAAGGCGACCTGGGCCGTCAGCCAGGCAAGGCTCGAGCCCAACCCCACCGCCACCATGACCAAGGTCAGGCGGCGGCATGCGGCGATATCACCGGCCTCCTGGAGGCGTCCGAAGCCCATGGCGAAGATGGCGAGGCCCGCCGCACCGAGGCAGGACACGTAGTAGGCGAGGCGCAGCGCCACGGAGAGGGCACGCAGCAGGTCCGGCTCCGGCCCAAGCAGTTCGAGGATCACCGGGCCGCGTTCACCGCGAACCGCACCGCCCCGCTCATGACGTGGCCGTCGTCACCCATCGCGCGCCACTCGAGCCGGTAGCCGCCGGGACGCAGTGGGCCCGCCAGCGTTGCGGTCACCTGGCTGGACGCGGCCCGGCCGCCCTCGCGGCGCACCTGCTGCTCCCGGCCGCTTTCGTCGAGCAGGCGCAGCGCCGTCACGCGGCAGTCCTCGGTGAAGGCCAGGTTGAGCGTGCGCGGGGACGCGTTCAGCGTCGCGCCGTCGGCCGGGTCCGACGAGTGCAGCATCGCGTGCGCGGAGGCGGCGCCGGGAACCAGGATGCTGAGGGCGGCGGCAAGGATGCCGTGGCGGAGGAAGGTGAGGCGAGAAAGCATGGGATCTCCTGTCAGCGCTCGCCGTGGCCTGCTGCCCCGGCGAACGTCCGACCTCTTCAATAAGCAGGCAGTTGACGCGGTGCAGCCGCGATTTCCCACCAATTTGTTGCTGCTGGCCACGACCTATGTCGGGGCCGCGGGCCGGGTGGATCTCACTTCGCGGGCTGCCGGGACAGCCAGGTCCGCAGTTGGGCGATTTCCTGCTGCTGCTTCTGGACGACCTCCTCGGCCATCTTCCGCATCTCAGGGTCACGGCCATGCTCGAGTTCCACCCGCGCCATGTCGATGGCGGCCTGGTGATGCTTGGCCATCATGCTCGCGAAGTCCCGGTCCGCGTTGCCGGAAGGGGCTTCGGCAGCCATCTCCCGGTTCATTTTCTCCATCGCCGCGTGGTACCCGGCCGTGGCTTCCTGGGCCGTTGTCGGGTGGCTGGCGCCCTGGGCCAGCGAGGGCGCAGCCCACAGGAGCGGGGCAGCAAGGATGGCCAGGGCGGCCACATGGGCTGCACGACGGTCGATCGTCATCGGCTTCGGTCCTTTCCTCTGATCGGAAGCGATGCCCCAGGACCGCGCCGCGCGCGACGCGGCCGGTGAACATCGTTCCCGACGTCTGCCTCAACGCTCGCTGCAGCCGCCGGGGCCACCAGCGGATTACAACGTTTTATTGCAGTCCGAGCCGACGGTCCGGCGAGGGAGCCGCACCGTCACCACCGTTCCACGTCCCACGGCGCTCTCGATCGTCAGCCCGCCGCCGTGAGCCTCGACGATGGCCCGTGCGGTCGAGAGGCCGAGGCCGCTCCCGCCGCCCGCCGTGCGCGTCCGGTCGCCGCGGAAGAACGGCTCGGTGACCCGCGACAGGTCCTCGCGTGGAATGCCGGGGCCGTGGTCGCCGACCCGCACCAGCACCTCGTCGGCAAGGGCCTCGACCTCCACCCAGGGATCGCGCCCGTGCCGCGCGGCGTTGGCCACCAGATTCGTCATGGCCCGCTTGACGGCGACGCGCCGTCCCGGCGCGACGGCCTCCTCGTCCATGCGCCCTTCCCGGACGGGAATGGCCGCTTCGGCGAACTCGTCCACGATGGTGCGGAGGAGCGCGGTGAACGCCAGCGGCTGGATGGCCTCACCGGCATGCCCCCCGCGCAGGTAGGCGAGGACGTCGGAAACCATGGTCTCCATCTCCGCGAGGTCGCGCCGGACCGGCTCCCGGACCTCGTCAGGCATCTCCTCGGCGCGCAGGCGCAGGCGGGCGATGGGCGACATCAGATCGTGCGAGAGCGCACCCAATGCCAGCGTCCGCTGCCGGAACGCGTCGCGTGTCCTGGCGGCCATGTCGTTCAGCGCCTCGGCCAACTGCCTCACCTCGCGCGGGCCGGAGGTCACCAGGACCGGCATCGCGCGCTCGATGTCCATGCTGGAGACAACCTTTGCCAAAGCGGTGACCGGCGCCGAGACCGAGCGCACGGCGATGCCCACGGCCAGCAGCAGCGCGAGGCCGATGGCGGCCGCGTAGAGGTGCAGCGCGCTCTGGTCGGCGGACAGGACGTTGAGGGAGGCGATATCCACATCCAGCCACGAACCATCCTGGAGGCGCGCCATGGCGCCCACGTCGACGATCCGGTCCGAGGCCGCGTCCTGGCGCCCGGAACGTACGCGCACCTCGCTGGCGAGTCCGGACAGCGCCAGGGTGCGAGCCGCTACCGTGCTCCAATCTCCCTTGAGGGGGTGTTCCGGCGTCGGCAACGGGTCGGGCCGCCAGTGCACGCTCAGGTCCACCCGGGACAGGGCATGCGCCACCTGGTCGCGGTCTGCTTCGGGCGCCGCGGCCACGGCATCCATCAGCGTTGCGAGACGATGGGCCAGCAGTTCCTCGGTCCCGCGCTCCACCGCCTGCCGGAGGAGGATGTCGTGGATCCCCACCATGGCCGCGAAGAGGACCGCGAAGCCGATCGTCAGCGCCGCGAGCGTCCGCGCGGCCAGGGATTGCGGGACAAGGCGCCTCACGCCGACCATTCCACGGGGCTGGAGAGCAGGTAGCCGATGCCCCGCACGGTCTTGATCAGGCCCGGCTCGCCATCCTCGTGCGGGCGGGGACCCAGCTTGGCGCGCAACCGGCTGATCTGCACGTCCATGGAGCGGTCCAGCCCGCCGTAGGGGCGGTTCCGGGCAAGGTCCAGGAGTTGGTCCCGCGTCAAAATCCGCTGCGGCCGCTCGACGAAGGCGAGCAGGAGGTCGTACTCGCCGCTCGTCAATTCGACGGCCACCCCGTCCGGCCGGAGCAGCTCGCGCCGCCGGGTGTGCAGGGACCACCCGGCGAAGCGTGCCATCTCGCGCCCTTGGGCACCCGGGGAGCCCTCCGGGTTCTCAGCGCGGCGCAGGACCGCGCGGATGCGCGCGACCAGTTCGCGAGGGTCAGCTGGCTTCACGACGAAATCGTCGGCACCGAGTTCCAGACCGATGACCCGGTCGGACGTCTCGCCCAGGGCCGTGAGGATGATCACCGGCACCCGATCCTCGGTTCGGAGATCGCGGCAGAGTTCGAACCCCGACTTGCCGGGCAGCATCACGTCGAGCAGGACGAGGTCCACCGGCGCCGCCGCGACGAGGCGCCGCATCTCCACGCCGTCCCGGGCGCCGGTGGCACGGAACCCGTTCCGGCGCAGCAGGGAGAGCAGGAGCCTGCGGAGGTCCTCGTCGTCCTCGACGACCAGGATGTGCCTGCCTTCGCCGGACATCGGGGGCAGGTCCGCGGGCGACGTGCCCCGGAGTCCGCCGTTGCCGGAGCAGCCCGTCAACCCAAGTCCCCCTCAACCTTGCCCAGGCAAGCCGGTACACGCGCGGATGCCCAGGTTGGAAGAAGAGCCGGGTCTCGGACATGAATTCCCATCGGCACCATCAGCTTTCGAACTGCCCCGCTGGTTCCGTCAGATGCGCGTGGTCCGCAGGCGCAGTGCGTTGCCGATCACCGAGACCGAGCTCAGCGCCATAGCCAGGGCCGCCACGATCGGGCTAAGCAGCAGGCCCAGCACCGGGTAGAGCACGCCCGCCGCCAGCGGCACACCGGCCGCGTTGTAGACGAAGGCGAAGAACAGGTTCTGCCGGATGTTGCGCATCACCGCGCGCGACAGGAGCCGCGCCCGCGCGATGCCCGCGAGGTCGCCCTTCACCAGGGTCACACCGGCGCTCTGCATGGCGACGTCCGTCCCGGTGCCCATGGCGATGCCGACGTCGGCCTCCGCCAGCGCCGGGGCGTCGTTCACGCCGTCGCCCGCCATGGCGACGACCTTCCCCTTGGCGCGGAGCTCCCGGACGATGCGGTGCTTGTCCTCGGGCAGGACGTCGCCCTGGAAGTCCTCGATGCCGAGCCTGCGGGCCACCGCCTCCGCCGTCGTGCGGTTGTCGCCCGTCAGCATGACGATGTGGATACCGCTGGCGCGCAGGCTCTCCAGCGCCGCGGGCGTGCTCTGCTTGACCGGGTCGGCCACGGCGATGACGCCGCCCGGCCCGCCGTCCACAGCCAGGAAGAGCGCCGTGCCGCCCTCACGCCGGAGCTCGTCGGCCCGGGCGGCGAGACCACCCAGGTCGACGCCAAGCTCCTGCATCAGGCGCGCGTTGCCCAGTGCCACCTGGCGCCCCTCCACCGTGCCGGTCACGCCCTTGCCGGTGACGGAGGCAAAGTCGGCCGGTTCCCCGAAGGCCATGCCACGTTCCTTGGCGGCGGCCACGACCGCGGCCGCCAGCGGGTGCTCGCTGGACCGCTCCAGGCTGGCGGCCAGCGGCAGCACCTCGGCCTCGGTCAGGCCGGGTGCCGGGACCACGGCCACGACCTTTGGCTTGCCCTCCGTCAAGGTGCCGGTCTTGTCCACGACCAGGGTGTCGACCTTCTCCATGTGCTCGAGCGCCTCGGCGTTCTTGATGAGCACGCCCGCGGACGCGCCCTTGCCGACGCCGACCATGATGCTCATGGGCGTCGCCAGGCCGAGCGCGCAGGGGCAAGCGATGATGAGCACCGAGACGGCGGCGATCAGTCCGTAGGAGAGCGCCGGGCTCGGACCCCAGGCTGCCCAAGCGACGAAGGCCAGCGCCGCCACGGCGATGACCGCGGGGACGAACCAGCCCGCCACCGTGTCGGCCATGCGCTGGATGGGCGCCCGGCTGCGCTGCGCCTCGGCCACCATGGCGACGATGCGCGAGAGCATGGTGTCCGAGCCGACCTTGTCCGCCCGCATCACCAAGGCGCCGGTGCCGTTCACGGTGCCGCCGATGACCTTGGAGCCGGGCGCCTTCTCCACGGGCAAGGATTCGCCGGTGACCATGGACTCGTCCACGGCGCCGCTCCCCTCCAGCACCTCGCCGTCCACCGGCACGCTCTCGCCCGGCCGCACCCGCAGCCGGTCGCCCGCATGCACCTCGGCCAGCGGAATCTCCTCGTCCTCGCCGCTTTCCTTGAGGCGCCGTGCCGTCTTGGGCGCCATGTTCAGCAGGGCGCGGATGGCGCCGCCGGTCTGCTCGCGGGCCCGGAGCTCCAGCACCTGCCCGAGCAGGACAAGCACCGTGATGACGGCGGCCGCCTCGAAGTAGACGGCGACAGTGCCGTCCATGCCGCGGAAGCCCTCGGGGAAGACGCCGGGCGCGAAGGTCGCGACTAGGCTGTAGAGGTAGGCCGCGCCGGTCCCAAGGGCGATCAGGCTGAACATGTTCAGGCTGCGGTTCCTGAACGACTGCCAGCCGCGCACGAAGAAAGGCCAGCCCGCCCAGAGCACGACGGGCGTCCCGAGCAGGAACTGGACCCACACGGAGACCCTGGGCGGCACCAGGTGATGGATGCCGAGGCCCGGGATGTGGGCGCCCATCTCCAGGACGAGGATGGGCAGGGTCAGCACGAGGCCGATCCAGAACCGCCGCGTCATGTCGGCGAGCTCCGCGTTGGGGGCGGCCTCGGCGGTGATCTCCAGCGGCTCCAGGGCCATGCCGCAGATGGGGCAGCTGCCCGGGCCCTGCTGCCGGATCTCCGGGTGCATCGGGCAGGTGTAGATGGCGGCCTTCTCCGCCGCCGTCGGCGCAGCCACCTTCTCCGCCTTCAGGTACTTGCCCGGGTCAGCTTCGAACTTCGATTTGCAGCCCGCCGAGCAGAAGTGGAAGGCGGTGCCGTGATGTTGGGCATGGTGCGGCGTCTTGGCAGGGTCAACAGCCATGCCGCAGACCGGATCGCGGACCTTGGCTTCCATGTCGTTGGCTGGCTTATGCCCACCATGATGGGCGCCGTGACCGTGATGATGGTGTTGATGCTCGTCCATCAGCGGGGTTCCTCCGCGGCTGCTGTGCCCGACACTCGGCTGTTCTCGGACGTGGGGTCTCCCATTGTGGGAAGGTCAAGGGCGCCGGTCGGATATAGCGCTGGCCTTGACCTTCCCATGGCGGCAAGCCCCACCTGTTATGCGGTCATTGAGGAGGAGAGCACGATGTATCGCTTTGACGTTCCGGGCATGAAGTGCGGCGGCTGCGCCAAGAAGGTGGAGCAGGCCGTCAAGTCCAAGGACGCCTCGGCCGAGTTCAGCGCCGACGTGGAGAACAGGCGCGTGACCGTGACCTCCTCGGTGTCCCAGGCGGAGTTCGCCGCGGCCATCCAGGAAGCGGGCTACGCGAACCAGCTCGTCGCTGCCTGAGCCTTCTCGGACAGGCCGCCGCCCGGGACACTCCCGCCGGAGCTGGGCCGCCCCGGTGGCGGTGACGCCGTCCTGATCCCGTTGGCGCCTGACGGCTACATGTGGTGCCGGACGTGCGGGTTGCTCATCACCTCGGCCGTCTTCGCACCGTAGTGATGGTCAGGCTGGACGTAGGCGACGCCGCCCGACTCTCCACCGGTCGGAACCGGAACGCCGGGGACCGGGTGCGCGGCGCCGGGATCGAGGTAGCGAATCCTCAGGTTCTCCCCGTTCCCGGCAACGGCGACACGCCCGCCACCCACGACGTTCTCGTCATGGCCAGGCGGGTAGACCACGGCGAAGTTCTCGCCCTGCCCAACAACCTCGATGGGCCCGTTGGCGTGCGCCACCGCGGCGGAACCGCCGACCGCCGCAAACAGGGAGAGGGCGAAAAGCGCGGATTGGAAGCGGGGTGTCATAGCGAGATCCTCAATCAGGTTTGCCGGTTCTCGTCCGGCACCTGGAGAGGATGGGCCGCCAGTGTGTCCGCCCGCTTGCGCCATCTTATCAATTGATGTCAGCGGAACTGCACCCTGGCTTCCACGCGAGTGCGAGGCGGGGCGTCCTGGGACGCCCCGCCTCATCTCGTCAGTGGTTCATTGCCTGACACTGCTGCATCATCTGCTGCATCTGCGGCGACAGCGAGCCTTGCTGGCCCTGGGCCCGCATCTGCTGGCAGTGCTGCATCATCTGCTGCATGTTCATGCTGCCCATGCCCCCCATGTTGTGGCCCTGCATGCTGGACATGTCGTGGCCGGGCATGGAGCCCATGCTGCCTTGCGAGCTAGTGGTGGCCGTGGCGGCGGACGAGCCCGACGGGGTGCTCAGCGCCGGGGACAAGGACATCTGCGATGAGGTCGGCGTCGCCGCAGGCGGGCCGCCGGGCTGCGCGCAAGCGGCAAGGCCCAGCAGCAGCGTTGCAGCGAGCGCGACCTTCCCGAACGCGTTCCGTGTAGTGTGGGTCATGTGTCCTCCTAAGGTGGCAGGGGTTCGGCAGGCACCCCGGCCCGCCGCGGCGGGCCGGGGCGACGACACCGCGAGGCGGGTCTCAGACCGCAGGCCATGACCGGCCCGCCTCGCAGCACGTAGGGTGGCGACATGTTTCCATGCGGCATGTCGCGATTGGCAATGGCGCGACTTCCGGTCATGCGGTCTCCAACCCTCGGAAGCGCATCCACCTCCGCCAGGCGCCGTCAGCCCCGAAGGCGATGACGTCGTAGGTGGAGGGCTCCGATCCCGGCACTTCCATGCCCGGCACGCCGACCGGCATGACGGGCACGGACAGCCCGGTGATACCTGCGGGTTCCTCCCGAAGTAGGCGCCGGATGGCTGCGGCCGGAACGTGGCCCTCAAGCGCATAGCGTCCGACCTTCCCCGCGTGGCAGGACATCAGGTCCGATGGCGTGCCGAGCGCCTGTCGATGCGGTCCGACGGCGTCCACGAGCTTGTCGTCCACTTCGAAGCCCTCGGCCCGCAGATGCTCGACCCAGCCGCCGCAGCAGCCGCATGTGCGGTCCCGCCAGGCTTCCACCTTGGGTGGGCCACCGCAAGCCGCTGGCAGCAGGGCCGCCGCTATCGAGCCGTACAGGAAGCTCCTACGAGAGGTGATGACACGCATGCTCGCGCTCCTAAGCTTGCCGTGGCAGGCGGATGCTGGCGCGCAGGCCGCCGCCCGCGAGGTTCTCGAGGGTCACCGACCCGCCATGGCGGCCGACAGCTTGGCGCGCGATGGCCAGCCCGAGGCCAGAGCCGCCGGTCTGGCGGTTGCGGGAGTGCTCCAGGCGATAGAAGGGCTGGAAGACGCTCTCCAATTGCTCCTCGGGCACCCCCGGTCCCACATCGTCAACGTGGACCATAAGTTCTCTCCCCTGGTCGGCCAGCATTACCCGGGCCGAGGTGCCGTACTTCACCGCGTTGTCAATGATGTTGGCGAAGGCGCGCTTGAGCGCGATGGCCCGGCACGGCAGCCGCGCCTGGGCTGGTCCCTCATAGATCACCGATTTGCCCATGTCCTCGGCGTCACCGCAGAGCGTCTGGAGAATCGCTGCAATGTCGGCGGACCGCACCTCCTCCTGCTCCTCGTCGCCCCGCAGGTAGGCCAGTGTGGAGCCGATCATGGCGTCCATCTCATCGAGGTCCGCGTCGATCTGCCGCTGCACCTCGGCGTCGTCCAGGAAGCCCGCGCGCAGGCGCAGGCGCGCCAAGGGCGTACGGAGGTCATGGCTGACAGCTGCCAGCGCCTGGGTCCGGTCGGCGATGAGGCGGTCGATGCGTGCCTGCATGCGGTTGAAGGCCTGCGCCGCCTGCCGGACCTCGCGGGGCCCTTCCTCGGGCACGGTGACCGTTTGCCCTGGCCTGCCAATGCGATCGGCCGCGCTGGAGAGTTCTCGTAGCGGTCGCGCGATGATGCGCACCACCAGCAGGCCCAGCACCAGGATGCCGACTGCCATCGCCGTGGTGGACAGAAGCGTGGCGTGCTCCGGCTGCGCTTGCAGCGGGTCGGCATGGTACCAGAGATGGCTTCCGTCCGGCAGGTTGACAGTGCCTTCGGTCTCCAGGTGGCCGGTGGCAGCGAGGTCCTGGGCCGACCCCGCGCCCGTTGCGGCGCCGGATTGCCAGCTCACCTGAAATCCCGGCGAGGACAGGGCTTGGGCCACGGCCTCGCGGACATCCGGCGGCACCATGCCGATGGCGCGGGCGGCTGCGGCAACCCGCTCTCCGGTCACTTTCTGTTGCGTGCTGCCCAGCAGGAGGTCGCTGCCCGTCTGGTGCAGCCACAGGCTGCCAACGTGGAAGGCCATCAGGCCAACCAGCAGCACCAAGATGATACGTCCGGCCAGGGTGCTGGGGAGCAGCCGCCTCATCGACGCGCGACCGCTGGGACGAACATGTAGCCTGCGCCCCGGACGGTCTTGATCATGGCGGGGCTGTCCGGCAGCGGTTCCAGCTTGCGGCGGAGGCGGCTGACCATGACGTCCACCGAGCGGTCGATGCTGTCCGAGATCCGGTTGCGGGCCAGATCCAGCAGCTGGTCGCGAGACAGGACGCGCTGCGGGTGCTCGCAGAAGGCCAGCAGCAGGTCGTACTCGCCGCTGGACAGGTCGACCGCCGAGCCGTCGGGAGCCGCCAGCTCACGACGCCGGGTGTCGAGCACCCAGTCGGCGAAGACCATCCTATCGCCAGTGACGAGCCCCGTCCGGGCTGCCCCGGCCTGGGCGCGCCGCAGCACGGCCCGGATGCGGGCCAGGAGTTCCGGACGGCTGAACGGTTTGGGGAGGTAGTCGTCGGCGCCGAGTTCGAGGCCCACCACGCGGTCGGCCTCCTCACCGCGGGCCGTCACCATGATGATCGGGACCTCGGACCTCGCGCGGAGCATCCGACACAGGTCGAGCCCCGACTGGCCCGGCAGCATCACGTCCAGCAGCACCAGGTCCACCGGGGCTAGTGAGATCGTGTCCCACATCTCGGCGCCGTTGCGTGCCCCCGAGACCCGGAAGCCGTTCTGGCGCAGGAACTTGGCGATGAGCGTGCGCATCTCCCCGTCGTCCTCGACGACGAGGATGTGAGCCTCGGGGGGAAGCGGGCTGGCGGCCCGGGCCTCCCGCTCGGCGTCAGGATCGACCGGCGGCACCGGCGAGGACACCCAGCTTCGCCCGTGCCTTCGGAGTGAGGCCCGGGGCGGATGCAGCCTTCGCTGCGAACTCGTCCATGTCGGCGTCTCCCACCACGATCAGGGCCACCATGCCCAACCCAGTGTGGGGTGTGCACTGCACCGGATAAACGCCGGGGCGGTCGAAGGTCGCCGTCGCCTCGCTGTTGAACGGCACGTTGAGCGGCGGCACCCCGGCGGGCCACAGCGAGGCGATCGGGGTGACGTTGTGGCCCTTGTCGGTGGGCTCGAAGCGGACGGAACCGCCCACCGGCACCCGGACCAGGGCGGGGTCGTAGGCGAACGTCTCCCCCGCTACCAGTCCCCGGTTCAGCTCCCGGACCGTCGCGGCGGGCTCGGCGGCCGCCGCCAGCCCGGTCATCGTGAGCAGCGCCGCGAGGGACATGCGGATCATCGTGGTTGCCCTTAGAAGAACAGGCGGATGCCGGTCAGGAAGGCCCAGCCGCCGACGTCCTCGCCCTCGTTGCGGGCGTAGCGGGCCGTGTCGCCCAGCTTCCGCTCGTAGCTGACGCCGATGTAGGGCGATACCTTGCGGGTGACCTCGTAGCGCAGGCGCAGCCCGGCCTCGATATCGTTGAAGCCGCTGCCGACGCCGAGCTCGGGCACCTTCTGGAGCGCGAGGTTGACCTCGACGTTGGGCTGGAGCACCAGCCGCTGGGTGATGTAGGCATCGTAGGATACCTCGGCGCGCGCCGAGAGGTCGCCCTTCTCGCTGACGAAGCCCTGGACGTCGACCTCGAACATGCCAGGCGCCAGCCCCTGCAGCCCGATGACGCCGTAGAAGCGGTCCGGGCGCGGGCGGATGTCGTAGCGGACACCGGCCTGGAAGTCCCAGTAGTAGCCGAGCAGGCGGGAATAGAGCAGCTGGACCTCGGCGCCCTCAACCGTTCCGTTCCGGGCCGTCTCGCCCTCGGTCTTCAGCCAGACGCGGTTGACGTCGCCGCCGTACCAAGCCTGCCCATCCCAGCGGCCGATGTTGGGGCCGTCCAGCCCCCAGCCGTACTCCAGCTTCTCGAACAGCACGGCGCCGGTGAACACCTCGTGGCTGAAGGGCGGCTCGGTGCTGTGCTGCATGGCCTGAGCGTGCGCCGGTGCGGCCTGGAGGGCGCCCAAGGTCAGGACAGCCAGGGAGGCGGCGGCGGTCAGGATGCTCTTGGTCTTCATGGCGGTCACCGCGCCGAAACCGACTGCCGCGGCGCGACCACCGACACCTTGCGCATCATCCCAGTCTCCATGTGGTAAAGCATGTGGCAGTGGAAGGCCCAGCCGCCGGGCGCGTCGGCCTCGATGTCCACGTCGACCGTCGAGCCGGGCTTGATGTTGACCGTGTGCAGCAAGGGGTTCTCGGCCCCGTTGCCCACCTGGGGCATCATCCACATGCCGTGCAGGTGCATCGGGTGGTTCATCATGGTCTCGTTGACGAAGCGGAAGCGCGCCCGTTCGCCGAGGTGCAGTTGGATAGGCTGCGCCTGGCTGAAGCTGTTGCCGTTGATGGACCAGAAGTACCGCTCCATGTTGCCGGTCAGCCGAATCTCGATCACGCGGGTGGGCTCGCGCACCGGGTAGAGCGGCTTGGCAGCCCGGAGGTCGCGGTAGGACAGCACGCGGGCACCCGGCGGCGCGCCGACGTCATTCACCAGCGGGTCCGGCATCGCCATGCCGCCATGGTCCATTCCGGCCATGGCACCGGCGCCCGCCGCGCCATTGTTCATGCCGGGCATGTTGCCGTGGTCCATGCCCGCCATGCCGCCCATGGCACCGTGGTTCATGCCAGTCATCCCGCCATGGTCCATCCCGGCCATGCCCGAGTGGTCCATCCCGGGCATGGAGGAGTGGTCCATGCCAGCCATGGAGCCCTGCTGCATGCCCTGCGAGCCCCCGGCTGGCATCTGCATGGCGGAATGGTCCATGCCAGCCATGCTTCCATGGTTCATGCCGCCCATGTCCATGGGCGCGACGTGGCCGGGCGCGTCCACCTCCGGCATCTGCGTGCCGCGGTCCAGCCCCTTGGGCCCGTAGTTCATGCCCATGTCGGCCATAGTCAGGACGGGGCGCGGGCGGTGTGGCGGCAGGGGCAGGGCGGGCAGGCCCTCCTGGGTGGCCAGGCTGAACTGCGCGAAGCCCTGACGGCCCATGGATTCCGCCAGCACCTGGTACTGGCGCCCGTCGCGCGGGCGAACCAGCACGTCGAAGGTCTCGGCCGGGGCAATGCGGAATTCGTCGATAGTGACAGGGCGGACGTTGTTGCCGTGCGCCTGGACCACGGTCATCTCGAGCCCGGGGATGCGCACGTCGAAATGCGTCATGGCGCCGCTGTTGATGAAGCGCAGGCGCACCGTCTCGCCCGGCCGGAACACCCCGGTGAAGTTCTGCGCCGGGGTGTGGCCGTTGACGAGGTAGGTGTAGCCGCCGACATCCTCGATGTCGGTCGGGTCCATCCGCATGTCGCCCCACATGACGCGGTCGGAGACGATGGCCGACCGCGCGGCGCCGTCCGGCGCGCGGCGGAGCTCGCCGATCAGGCTGGCCAGGGTGCGTTTGTTGTAGTTGTAGTAGCCGGGATCGCGCTTGAGGTTGGCGATGACGTGGCTCGGCGTCTCGTCCGTCCAGTCCGACAACTGGACGATGTAGTCGCGGTCGTAGCCGAAGGGCTCCGGCGTCGCGGGGTCGATGACGATGGACCCGTAGATGCCGGACTGCTCCTGCAGGCCCGAATGGCTGTGGTACCAGTAGGTCCCGGCCTGGACGAGCGGGAAGCGGTACTGGTGCGTGCCGCCCGCGTCGATGCCCTGGAAGCCGTCGCTGATGCCCGGCACGCCGTCCTGGCTGCTCGGCAGGATCAGGCCGTGCCAGTGGATCGAGGTGTGCTCGCGCAGCCGGTTGGTGACGTTGATCACCACCTCCTCGCCCTCGCGGAAGCGCAGCACGGGACCCGGGATCTGCCCGTTGATGGCCATGGCCGGGCGGCGGCGCCCGGTGATGTTGGCCGTCACGTGGGACAGGGTCAGGTTGAACTCGCGCGGCATCGCCCGGCCGACGGCGGGCTGCGCCAGGGCGCCGGACGCGGCCGGGAACGCCAGGGCGGCGACCCCGAGGCCCAGCGCCTGCCGCCTGCTCAGCTTGTCATTGGTCATCGTTCGATCCTTGGCCGCGATCGGCGCGGCATGGTCATGCTCGCTGGTCAGCGCTGGAAGACGACGTTGCCCACCATGCCGGACTCGTAGTGGCCCGGGACGTTGCAGGCGAACTCGAGCTCGGTGGCCTTGGTGAACTGGAAGACCATCTCCTCGGTCTGGCCGGGGTTCACCAGGACGGCGTTCGGGTCGTCGTGGCTCATCGGCGCGCCACCGTGGTTCATGCCGCCGTGCCCCATGGCACCATGGTTCATTCCCGGCATCTTGGAGTGGTCCATGCCAGCCATGGCATCCTTGCTGGTCGCCGACATCATGCCGCTGTCGAACATGGCCTGCATCTCGCGCTGGTGCTGCTGGTGCATGACCGCAGTGCCGATGTTGAACTCGTGCAGCAGCTCGCCCGCGTTGCGCACCCGGAAGCGGACAGTCTCCCCGGCCCGGACCTGGAGGCGCTGCGGCTGGTAGCTGTTGTCGCGCATGACGATGTCGACCGTCCGCTTGACCTCCTGGGCGCGGCCGCGGTCACCGAACGCCTGGTAGGCGGAATCCGCGGCTGCGGGCAGGGTCTGCGCCGCGACGGCGACAGCGGCCAGGGCAGCGGCCGCGATGGAGGTGGCAAGGCGCATCTTTGAGCTTCCTCGGTCTAGGCAAGCACGGGCAGGCTGGTGGCCCGCCCGCGTGAACTCGATGGCACCAAAGTGGCCTTCGAGTGCGAGCCAGAGATTGCCCAAGTGTGACAAGATATTTCAGGTTCGGCGCAGCAGCGGTCTGCGGCCCATGGGTACGAAGTCGCGGCCCACGAGCGCGAGCACGACCATGGACATGATCATGACCACAGTCATGAAGGACTAGGCATGTCGCCATCTGGCTTCCAGGTTGCGCATGAGCGGGCGCACACTGAGGAGATCCGGCGCCGCTTCACCGGCCGCCCTGTGACCACTTGGCAGATCGTCCTGTTCGGTCTGATCGGTGGTCTGATCCCGTGCCCGGCGGCCATCACCGTCCTGCTGCTCTGCTTCCCGGGCGGCCTCGCCGTGGCGATGGCCTCCGTCGGCATTGCGGCGGCAATCGGCATGCGCCACGCGGAGCGCCGCTGGTCCGGCCCGCTCGACCTTGTCGCGCGTCGGCGCCGTATGCCTCGGCGGCACTGATCCTGCTGGTCGGCCTCTATATTGGCTGGAGCGGCTGGTCACCGCTGCCGCCCAGCACCCTGTAACAACGGAGCGGACCCAGGTCCGCTCCCCGCCTCTTACCGTGCACCGGCGGGCCGAGGAGACCTTCGTTCAGAGAGGATTAGCCTAGACGGGCCGGGCCCTCGGGAGGTGCTGCTCTGCAAGGTTCATGTCGCGCAAGAATACTCTGCTGCTGACCCCGACGCGCTGTTGCGCCGCCTCTACGGCCTTACCGGCCAGAAGGCGGCGCCCTTCAAGACACTGAAGTTTCATAATTCTGAAACAGACACCTTGAATTCCTTACGCTACGATGTTTCTGCAATTATCGAAATATCCACGGCGAGCTCGAGCCGACCGGCCACAATCAAGGTTGAGAAGCGATGTCCGATCCCTCCTTGAGCCAAGGTTCTGCATACCCAGTCGCCAGCGACCGACGTGGGCCGCAGAGGCGGCCGGAGTTCCTTCGACCGCTACTGGCGACGGCGCTACTCGCAGCAGTGGCATGGGCCCCGGCGCCTGCCGCGGCGCAGCCACGGGAGACAGTCCTCGTCACCGGGAGCTCCACGGTCTACCCCTTCAGCAGCGCCGTCGCCGAGAGTATGGCGGAAGCCGCTGGCGGCCAGCGGGTCAAGGTCGCCAGCACCGGCACCGTGCACGGGTTTGCCCAGTTTTGCCGGGGACCGGGCTTGGAGCACCCTGACGTTCAAAATGCCTCGCGCCGGATGACCGCAGGCGAGTTCTCGCTGTGCGTGCGGAACGGCGTGAACGAGATCATGGAGGTGCCGATCGGCTTCGACGGCATCGTCGTTGCCCACCGGAAGGGGCTGCCGTCGCCGAACTTCTCCCTCACCCAACTCTGGCTGGGCGTCGCCAAGGAGGTTCCGCAGAACGGCCGCATGGTGCCCAACCCCTATACCTCGTGGCGCCAGGTGTCGGCCGACCTGCCGGATTGGCCTATCCGGGTCATCGGTCCGCCGCGAACCTCGGGCACGCGCGACAGCTTCACCGAACTCGCGATGATGGCGGGCTGCCGCTCCGCTCCCGAGGTGGTTGCCATCAGCGATACGGCCGAGCGCAACCGCATCTGCACCACCGTCCGGGAAGACGGCCGCTGGGTGGACGCCGGGGAGGACGACGAAGCTATCGTACGACGCATCACCACTGACGCTGACGGCACGCTCGGCATCTTCGGCTTCAGCTTCCTCGACGCCGCCCGCGACCGCGTCGAGGGTTCGCATATCGAAGGGGTCGATGACACGCCGGAGACGATCGCGTCCGGCCGATACCCGCTGTCTCGGCCACTCTTCCTCTACGCGAAGCGGCCGAACCTGGAGCGCATCCCCGCCCTGAAGGACTACCTGGCCGAGTATGTGTCCGACCGTGCGCTGGGCAGCGGTGGCTACCTGGCTCAGCGCGGGCTGGTGCCTCTGGATGCCGGACGCCTGCGGGAGGTCCAGAACGTGGTCCGCGAGCGCACCGTCATGAACCGTCGGCCGAACGGCTGACGCAGCGGATTACGAGGACCAGATCGGAAACATGGAATCACCGGACGCCGCCGCCGTCTTTGCAGCCTTGGGACAGGAATCCCGCCTGGACCTCCTCCGCACCCTTCTGGAGGCGGGTCCGAACGGTTTGTCCGCGGGCGCTATTGGAACGGCTCTCAGCATCGTCCCATCGACCCTGTCATTCCACCTGCGCGCTTTGGAGCAGGTCGGGCTGGTCCGCCCGACCCGGCAGGGCCGCAGCCTGATCTACGCCGCCCAGATCGAGCGCCTGCGCCATCTTGTCACCTTCCTGTCGCAGGACTGCTGCGGCGGGCGACCCGAGCTTTGCGGCGACCTGACGCGGGCTTGGCCCACCAGCCCTCCGGAGAACGGTCCCATGACCCCGGCCTTCAACGTCCTCTTCCTGTGCACGCGCAACTCCGCCCGTTCGCTGATGGCCGAGGCCATCCTGAACAAGCTCGGCGGTGAGCGCTTTCGGGCCTACTCGGCGGGATCGGACCCGGCGCCCCAGCCGATGCCCGAGGTCGTCGAGAAGCTGAAGAGCCTCGGGCACGACGTTTCGAGCGTCCGCAGCAAGCCGTACCGGGAGTTCCAGAAGGCCGATGCGCCCCGGATGGACTTCGTCATCACGCTCTGCGACGAACTCCAGGGCCAGCAGTGCCCTGACTTCGGCGGCCATGCCATCACGGCTTCCTGGCCGCTCCCCGGACCCGGCCGATACGCTGTGGGCTCCCACGAGCGCACCCTGATGCTCAACGAGCTCTACGCCAGCCTGTTCCGCCGCCTCGGGATTTTCACCAGCCTCAAGATGGAGGCGCTGGACCGCATGTCGCTGCGGCACCGGCTGGACGACCTCAGCGAGGCTCCTCTCACCGTCGCCAAGGAGCACTGACATGCGCGTCGGCATCAACGGCATGGGCCGTATCGGCAGGCTGGCGGTCCGGGCCGCGCTGGGTGGTGTGTTCCGGGAAGCGAGCGACCCGCGCGGCGCGAACCGCCTCGACATCGTCCACGTCAACGAGCTCAAGGGCGCCGCCGCCGCAACGGCCCACCTCCTCGAGTTCGACAGCATCCACGGTCGCTGGCGTGAGCGGATCGCCGTGGAAGGCGAGGACGCCATCGTCGTCGGCGACCGGCGCGTCGGCTTCAGCGCGGCGGCCGCGCCTGCTGACGTGCCCTGGGGCGACCTGGGCTGCGACGTCGTCCTGGAGTGCACCGGCAAGTTCCTGAAGCAGGAGCAATTGCAGGGCTACTTCGACCGCGGTGTCAGGCGGGTCATCGTGGCCGCGCCGGTCAAGGACCCGGCGGCCGCGGCCCTGAATATCGTGGTGGGCGTCAACGACGACCGCTACGATCCGGCGCAGCACCGGCTGCTGACGGCAGCGTCCTGCACCACCAACTGCTTGGCGCCGGTGGTCAAGGTCGTCCACGAGGCCATCGGCATCCGGCATGGCCAGATCACCACCATCCACGACCCGACCAACACCAACGTGGTCGTTGACGCCCCACACAAGGACCTGCGGCGTGCCCGCTCCGCCATGCTGTCCCTCCAGCCGACCACGACCGGCAGCGCCACGGCCATCGCGCTCATCTACCCGGAACTCCAGGGCCGCCTGAACGGCCACGCCGTCCGGGCGCCGGTGCTGAACGCCTCCCTGACGGACGCCGTCTTCGAGATGCAGCGCGAGACCACCGCGACCGAGGTAAACGAGTTGTTCCGCTCGGCCGCCGCCGGGCCGCTGGCGGGCATCCTCGGCTACGAAGAACGCCCGCTGGTCTCGGCCGACTATGCCAACGACACCCGCAGCGCAATCGTCGACGCCGCCAGCACCATGGTCACCGACGGCACCATGCTGAAGGTGTACGCGTGGTACGACAACGAGATGGGCTACGCCTGCCGCATGGTCGACCTGGCCTGCATCGTCCGGGAACGGGGTGTCTGATGTCCGCCGTCCGTAACTACCTCATCGTGACCGGCGCCTACTGGGGCTTCACGCTCACCGATGGCGCGTTGCGGATGCTGGTGCTGCTGCACTTCTACCAGCTCGGCTACACCCCGTTCACGCTGGCCTTCCTGTTCCTGCTCTACGAGGCGGCGGGCATCTTCGCCAACTTGGGCGGCGGCTGGCTGGCCTCGAAGTTCGGCATCCCCCGCATGCTGGCGATCGGCCTGACGCTCCAGATCGGCGGCCTGCTGATGCTGTCGGCGCTTGACCCTGCCTGGAGCGCCGCAGCGTCGGTTGCCTGGGTGGTCTGCGCCCAGGGTATCTCCGGCGTGGCCAAAGACCTGACCAAGACAGCCTCGAAATCGGCCATCAAGGCGTCCTCGCAGCAGGGTGCCGGTCAGTTGTTCCGCTGGGTCGCCTGGTTCACCGGCTCGAAGAACGCCATGAAGGGTTTCGGCTTCTTCCTCGGTGGCTTCCTACTCCAGGCCGTCGGCTTCCGCCCGGCGCTCTGGCTGCTGGTGCTGCTGCTCGCAGTCGCCCTGGTGGGCGTGCTGCTGTCCCTGCCGCGCGAACTCGGCAAGGCCAAGGCGTCCAAGAGCTTCAAGGAACTCTTCGCCAAGAACCGCGGCGTCAACCTGCTGGCGGGCGCTCGGGTCTTCATGTTCGGCTCGCGGGACGTCTGGTTCGTCGTGGGCCTGCCGGTGTTCCTCTACAGCCAGGGCTGGAACTACGTCGGCGTGTCCACCTTCCTGGCGGCCTGGACAATCGGCTACGGCGGCGTGCAGGCCCTGGCGCCGCAGGTGGTCCGCCGCAGCCCGGACGGGCTGTCCCGCGAGGTGCCGGAGGCGCGCCTCTGGGGAGTGGCGCTGGCCATCATCCCCATCGCCCTCGGCTTGATGCTGGCGACCGGCGCCGTCGGCCGCCCGGACTTGGTGGTCGTGGCCGGGCTGGCCATCTTCGGCTTCGCGTTCGCGGTGAACTCGTCACTGCACTCCTACCTCATCCTGGCCTACGCGGGATCGGAGAAGGCCGCCGAAGACGTCGGCTTCTACTATGCCGCCAACGCCGCCGGGCGCCTGTTCGGCATCCTGCTCTCAGGCGTCCTGACGCAGTACGCCGGGCTGCAAGGCTGCCTGTGGGGTTCGGCCGCCATGCTCGCCACCTGCGCAGCCCTGACATTCATGCTGCCGATGGGCGCCGGGGGACGGCAGGTGGCGGCCTGACACGGCGAGCCGCCCGGCCGTTACTCGGGTGGCCGCATCTCCTCCTCAGGACGCTGGGTATTCTTGGCTTTTGAAGGACAGCTTCCGTGTGGCCTCTGGCGCGTCCGCGATCTTCCGGATGCTCCCCCAGGTCTGCTTGTAATTCGGGATGACGAACTCGTTCACGCCCTTGGAGACCACGTTGCCCTGCACGCCGGTCGGGTAGGCGAAGAGCATGAACGTCTCGTTCCGACGCGCTGACGGCGTGGGCCAGACCATGGCCTGAGTGCTGCCATTGTCGTTGTAGACCTCGACGAGGTCGCCCTCCCTCAGGCCAAGCTCGGCCACGTCCGCCGGATGCATCTGGATGTAGGGAAACGGGAAGCGGTCGCGGACGAACTCGTTGTGCTGGTCGAGGTAGACCGACTGCCAGACGTGGTTGGCGCGGCCATTGTTCACCAGGAAGCGGAACTTGTCCTTCTCCGCCTGCTTGCCCTCGGCCTGGAGCCCACGCCACTGCGCGGCGGCGAACCTGGCCCTGCCGTCCGGCGTGTTGAACCTGCCGTCGGCGTAGAGCCGCTTGGTCCCGACGATCCGCTCCGTGCCGCCGGTTGGGGGCGCCGCGGCCGCGGATGGCCCGGTGCCCGGCCCGGCCTGCTGCACCGGTTCCTTTCCGCGGGTGCTCTCGACGGCCGGACCCTGGACGACCATGCCAGGTGTGCCGCCCGTGGTGGTCCCGGCGGCTGCCGGACCCGAGCCCTCCAGGCCTGTCGCGGGCTCCTGGAAGCCATTGGTTCCCATCGCGCGCAAGCGGGCGTAGGTGACGAACTCGCCGCCCTTCTCGTGCTGGCGGTAGCCGTCGTTGAAGGAATCCTCCTCGGTCCGCCAGTCGTATCCCTTGAAGCGGTCGGCGACGTCCGGCTTGCCCGCCGCCCGCCAACTCCGCTCCAGCGCTTGCGCAAGGCGGGCGACGATGAGGCAGTCCGGCAGGGCGCTGCCTGGCGGGTCCATGTAGCGGTCGGTCAGCCGCATCCGACGTTCGCCGTTCATCGAGGTGAGGTTCATCTCGCCCGAGGTCGCGGCCGGAAGCATGACATGGGCGCAGGAGCCAATCTGCGTCGGCACGATGTCCACATCCACGACGAACAGGCCACCCTGGCGGATTGCATCCATGACCGCCCGGACTTGGCCCTCGCGGTCCCCCGCCGGGACGGAGTCCATGGCCGCCTTCACGAGGTCTGTCCGGCGCTTGTAGGCCCGCTTGAACTCGCTGGCGTTCAGTGTCGTCTTGAAGTGATCGCACCCCCACACGTGGTGCACGCCGCCCTGGCCGCCGATCAGAAGCTGGTCGACGTAGGGCGCCGGGCGCCCGCCCGGGTAGTCCGGCCGCGAGTAGCCCTCCTGGTGGCCGCCGAGGCGCACGCAGCCGCCGCCGGGCCTGCCGACGTTGCCGGTCGCCAGCGCGACGTTCACCAGGGCCTGGTTCGTCCGGTAGTTGTCGTTCCCCCAGATGAGCCCCTTCTCGTAGGCGAACATCGTCCGCCGCCGGGCACCGCCCTGCTTGGGCTCGGCGATCCAGGCCGCCGCCTTGCGGATGTCCTCCGGCGCCAGGCCGGTGATCCGCGCCGCCTCGTCGATGCCGGTCTGGTTGGCGCGGACCGCTTCCTGGAAGCCGGAGGTGCTGGCCTCGATGAAGCCCCGGTCCACCCAGCCCCTGGCGGCGATCTCCGTCAGGAGGGCGTTGAACAGCGCGAGGTCGGTGCCGGAGTTAATGGCGAGGTGCAGGACGTTGTCCTTGCCTGCCTCGACCTCGCAGGCCGCGGTGGTCGGGGTGCGCCGCAGGTCGACGATGACGATCCGGCCGCGGTCGACCGGCTCGCCGCCGAACTCCGCCTTCTTCTTGTCCAGGCTCGTGCCGCGCAGGTTCGGCACCCAGTGGTTCAGGAAGTAGTTGGTCTGCGTCTCGAGGGGATTGGCGCCGACCACGAAGATGGTGTCGGCGAGCTCGGCGTCCTCGTAGCAGTTGTTGAGCTCGCCCACGCCCATGTCGCGCGTGCCGTGGACCTCGCTGTTGTAGGCAGGGCGGTTGTGGATCCGGATGTTCCGGACCTTCATGCTCCCGAAGTAGAGCTTGCCGGTCGCCCAGGTGTTCTCGTAGCCGCCGCCCGCGCCGCCGTGGTCGTAGGCGGAGACGATCAGCCCATCCTCACCCTGCGCCTCTACGACCCGCCGCGTCACCTCGGCGACGAGGCTGACGGCATCGTCCCAGGATGTGGGCGAGAGCGTGCCGTAGCGCCATACCATCGGTTCGGTCAGGCGGTCACGCAGGGTGCCGGTCACCGTCGAGTAGGAGAGCTCACCGATGCGGGCGCCACGGATGGACCCGAGACCTGAGTTCACCACGCAGCCCTTGTCCGGCATGACGACCAGGTGCACGTCCCGGCCGTCCTGCTTGACGACGTTGTACATGGAGGGGCTGAACCAGGCCGCGCTCTCGGCACCCTGCTGCTGCGTCAGATCCTCGCCGAACAGGTTCCGGTCCGGTTGCGGGCCGCCCTGCCGGTCCACCGGCCAGGAAACGGCGTGATAGCCGCAGCCGACGATGCAGAAGTGGCAGACGACGTTCTGGACCTTGGCGTCGCGCGGCGGAATGGGGAGCCGGTCGACGTTGCGCTTGTAGGCCATGGCACCCTCCCTCAGGCCTGAAGCACGTTGGAGAGGCGGCCGTAGATAAGCTCGTCGACCGCTTCGGCGTGGATGTCGCCCGCCTCGTCCACCCGCAGCTTGAACTGGGCGAGGTTCTGCGTCGCCTGGCCCCAGATCTCCAGGCCGCCCCGTTCGCAGTCGAAGCGGCTGTAATGGCCGGGGCAGTTCAGCGTCCGGTCGGCGGCCGAGTAGTTCAAGGGGTAGCCCTTGTGCGGGCAGAGGGTGCTGAAGGCGACGATGTCGCCGTCCGGTCCCACACCTCCCTCGACGCGGGTGCCGAGCTTCAGCAGGACGCCCGGACTGTCACCGTCCGGATAACCGATGTCGAGCGGCTCGTTGACCTTGAGGTCCTTGACGTTGGCCAACTTCATGACGGGGTAGCTGACCAGGGCGAGGGCGGGAGCCGCTTTGGCGGGCGCACCGGGTATCGCGGTTGCCGCCGCCGCCCCGGCAGCGACCGCCGCCGTACGCGTGAAGAAAGCCCTTCGCCCGGTATCGATGAGCGCGTCGCACTTCATGATTCCGCCCTCCCTGACCTCTGTTGGATCGAGGTTTCCCGAAAGAACGTAGCCTAGTGTTCAGACCATTTGTATCGGAAACGAATCGAGACACCGTGACGCGCCGCACCCGATCCGCCGCACTGCCTGACATTTCGATAAAACCCGTAGGAACAATTGACCCGGCGCCTGCGGAACATTATTTTGAGTTTTATCGAAGAGTGAGGCCGACCAGATGGACGCCAGTTCAGCCGTCACTGCCCTTTCCGCCCTGGCGCACGAGCACCGGCTCGCCGCCTACCGCATGTTGGTCGAGGCGGGGCCGGATGGGCTCGCCGCAGGCGTCATCGCGGAGCGGCTTGGCCTGCCGCCGTCGAGCTTGACCTTCCACCTCCAGGCGCTGCTGCAAGCCGGGCTGGCGACGCAGCGCCGGGTCAGCCGCCAGATCATCTACGCAATGGTCCCGGCCGCCATGAACGGGCTCGTAGCCTACCTCACCGAACACTGCTGCGGCGGCCAGGGCGGTTGCGGTCCGGCCTGCGAACCCGTGGCGCCCAGCGCGCCCGAGGGAGCTTCCGCCGCCTGACATCCTCCGATCACGTTTGGAGCCCGTCGTGACCGTCACGATCTACCATAATCCGGCCTGCGGGACGTCCCGCAACACGCTGGCCCTGATCCGCAACAGCGGGGAGGAGCCGGAGGTCATCGAGTACCTGAAGACGCCGCCGACGCGGGAGGAGCTCAAGAGCCTTATCCAACGCATGGGCATCTCCGTGCGTGATGCCTTGCGTCAGAAGGGCACGCCATACGAGGAGCTTGGCCTCGCCGACCCGTCCCTCACGGACGGCGAGTTGCTGGATGCCATGATGGCGCACCCCATCCTCATCAACCGTCCCATCGTGGTGACGCCGCTCGGCGTGAAGCTGTGCAGGCCCTCCGAGGCGGTGCTGGACATCCTGCCGAACCCGCAGCAGGGCGCCTATGCCAAGGAGGACGGCGAGAAGGTCGTCGATGAGCAAGGCCGCCGCCTGATCTGAGCCGGGCGCCCGCGCCCTCCTTTCCTGAGCACGACGAGCTAGGCCGCTGACCAATCATGGTCAGCGGCCTAGCTCCGCGGGTTCTGAGCCCTGAGAGAACACGCCTGCATGCTGGCCTTGGCTATCTTTGTCTTCACCCTCATCCTGGTCATTTGGCAGCCACGGGGCCTTGGTATTGGCTGGTCCGCCATGGGCGGCGCCGTGCTCGCCTTAGCGACCGGCGTCATCGGCTGGGCCGACGTGCCGGTGGTCTGGGACATCGTCTGGGACGCCACCTTCACCTTCGTGGCGCTGATCATCATCTCGCTGCTGCTGGACGAGGCTGGGTTCTTCCAGTGGGCCGCGCTGCACGTGGCGCGCTGGGGCGGCGGGAACGGGCGGCGGCTGTTCCCGCTCGTCGTGGTGCTGGGCGCGCTCATCGCCGCCTTCTTCGCCAATGACGGCGCGGCCCTGCTGCTGACGCCCATCGTCATGGCCGTCCTGCTCAGGCTGAACTTCTCCGCGGGCGCCACGCTGGCCTTCATCGTCGCCTGCGGCTTCGTGGCCGACACCACCAGCCTGCCGCTGGTGATCTCGAACCTCGTCAACATCGTCTCGGCCAACTACTTCGGCATCGAGTTCGGCCGCTATGCAGCGGTCATGGTGCCGGTGAACCTGGTGGCTCTGGCAGCGACGCTGGCCGTGCTCTGGGCCTATTACGGCCGCCAGGTGCCTGCCACCTACGCGATGGACCAGCTTGAGCGGCCCGGCGCCGCCATCCGCGACCACCTCGTCTTCCGGGCAGCCTTCCCACTGCTGGCCGTACTGCTGCTGGCCTACTTCGTCCTGGCGCCGCTCGGCGTGCCCGTGGCGGCCGTGACCGGTGCCGCCGCCCTGGTCCTGCTGGCGCTGGCCGGACGCTGGCACCAGGGCGGCCGCGGCGGCGTGGTGCCCGTCCGCAAGGTGCTGGCGGGTGCGCCCTGGCAGATCGTCATTTTCTCCTTGGGCATGTACCTGGTGGTCTACGGCCTGCGGAACGCCGGGCTGACGGATCACCTCGCTGGCGCGCTGGAATGGCTGGCCGGGCACGGCCTCTGGGCCGCCACCATCGGCACCGGCGTCGGCGCCGCGCTGATCTCCTCGGTGATGAACAACATGCCCAGCGTGCTGGTCGGCGCCCTGGCCATCGAGCAGGCTCAGGGCATCCCGCCTGCCATCCGCGAGGCCATGGTCTACGCCAACGTCATCGGCTGCGACCTCGGCCCCAAGTTCACGCCCATCGGCAGCCTGGCGACGCTGCTCTGGCTGCACGTGCTGGCGCGCAAGGGCACCACCATCACCTGGGGGCAATACATGAAGGTCGGTCTCGTCATCACGCCGCCGGTGCTTCTGGCCGTGTTGGCCGCCCTGGCGCTCTGGCTGCCCGTGGTGGGCCAGCCGTGAGCGTAGTGACCGCCAGCGCCATCCATCCATTCCTGACGACGGGGAAACCCTGATGAGTTCCGACCTCGACCTCTCGCTGCCCAACGTGGACGACGACCATCTCCAGATGCCGGACCTCACCCGGCTCGGCATTCCCGGCGCCAGCACGCACCAGCCGCGCATCCTGCTGCTCTACGGCTCGCTGCGGGAGCGCTCGTACAGCCGCCTGCTGACACTGGAGGCCGAGCGCATCCTGCGCCGCTTCGGCGCCGAGACGCGGGTCTTCGATCCCCGCGAGCTTCCGGTGGTCGACAGCGTATCAGCCGACCATCCCAAGGTGGTGGAACTACGGGAACTGTCGCTGTGGTCTGAGGGCCAGGTCTGGTGCAGCCCGGAGCGGCACGGCGCCGTCACCGGTATCCTCAAGAACCAGATCGACTGGCTGCCACTGGAAAGCCGCGGCGTCCGGCCGACGCAGGGGCGCACGTTGGCGGTGATGCAGGTCTCCGGCGGCAGCCAGAGCTTCAACAGCGTCAACACGCTCCGCCTGCTCGGCCGCTGGATGCGGATGGTCACCATCCCCAACCAATCCTCCGTGCCCAAGGCGTACGAGCAGTTCGACGAGGCTGGCCGCATGCTGCCGGGGCCGCTCTACGACCGCGTGGTGGACGTCATGGAGGAACTGGTGAAGTTCACCTTGCTGACGCGCGACATCTCCGCTCACCTGACCGACCGCTATAGCGAGCGCAAGGAGCGGGCCGAGAAGCAGGCCAGGGCCGACCTCGCCACTCTGTCGGGCGCGGCCAGCGCCCGGTGACGCCAACCACATCATCGAAGACTTTGTTCGCTTTGGCCTGAGGGTGACCGTGTGCTGACGGTGTCGAGTCCCTCAATCAGGGCCGGGTACAGGCACGAATTGCTGGAAGGCGGCCGCGGCCTCGACGCCTACGGGTGCGATGATGGTCAGATGGACGGTGTCTGCGGTTTCCCGCAGGCTGAAGGTCAGGAAGCCGCAGCACGCCTGTTCGCGCCGGACAAGTTCCCGCACCTGGGGCGCGGCTTCGGCGTCATAGACCAAGTGCAGGGTCAGACCGTCGCGGCGGTAGTCGCAGAGGGACCGTGTTATCAGTTCGTGGATCCAGGCCATCCGGTCTCGGTAGGCGCCTGGCGCCAGCGAGCAGACGATGGGCGCGCCTCGGCGGCCGTGGTCATGACCGACCTCCGGAAACGGCGCCGGACGGCATGGAGCCACATCCGCAGGCACTGACGCTGCAAGCCGGTCCAGTCGAAGGGGCGCAGGCGCCAGCCGCCGCCCGGTGACGGACAATGACCAGCCCAATGGTCGCCGCGAGCAGCAGAACGGCCAGCCCGACCACCCACCCGACCGCCACAGTGCCGAGACCCGCAAGACCGATGGCGGCCAGGACGGAGCCGAGGACGGGAACGGCGCAGCACGTCGCGCAGGCGGTGACGACGGCGCCCGTGGTGGCGGTGGCACCGGCGGTCAGGCCCAGGACCTTTGTGGCGAGACGCATGGAGGGATCCCTCGTGGCTGTTGCGGGGCGCTCCGCCCCTCGTTGCCGCAAGGTAGTTCTTCAAGTAACTTGAGGTTCAAGAGGTTTCTGAGGCGATGCCATGCCACGCTCTGCACCCGGCCTGACCATCGGCGCGCTGGCCGAGCGCACCGGCTGCAACCCGCCGACCATCCGCTACTACGAGGAGATCGGCCTGCTGCCGCGCCCCGGGCGGCGGGCGAGCGGGCACCGCAGCTACGGCGACGAGGACCTGCGGCGCCTGACCTTCATCCGACGCTGCCGTGATTTCGGCTTCCCGGTCGAGCAGGTCCGCGCCCTGGTGGCGCTGACGGAATCCCCGGACCGGGACTGCGCCGAGGCCCGTGACGTCGCGCAGACGCATCTCGAGGCCGTCCGGGAGAAGCTGGCCGAGCTCCACGCGCTCGAGCGGACGCTGGCCGAGTTCGTGGACACCTGCACGGCAGCCTGCGCCGGAGGCCCGGCCAGCCGGTGCACCATGCTGGAAGACCTGTCCATTCCCGCCCCCGCGAAGCGGGCTGCCTGCTGCGGCTGACGAAGCCGACCCCCATGACCATCCGCGGCGTGACACTGGTTGCCCGCTCACCACGGAGGAGCCGACAACTTGGCCATCACCCGCCCCGGCCTGGAAGAGAACCAGGTTGCCATCTACTTCGCCGCCGTCCTGGCGGGCGCGATCGCGGCCGTCGTTGCGCCCGGGGACGCGTGGGGCGCGGTCATCAACCCGGCCATCGCGGCCCTGCTGTACGTGACCTTCCTCCAGGTGCCGCTGGCGGACCTGCGGAAGAGCCTGGCCAATGGGCGCTTCCTGCTGACGTTGCTGGCGGTGAACTTCGTCGCGGCCCCTCTCGTGGCGTTCGCCCTGGCTTCCCTGCTGCCCGGTGAGCAGTGGGTGCTGCGCCTGGGTGTCCTGATGGTGCTGCTGGCGCCCTGCATCGACTACGTGGTCGTGTTCACCCACCTGGGCCGCGGGGACGCCCGCCTGATCCTGGCTGCGACCCCGGTGCTGCTGGTGGCGCAGATGCTGCTGCTGCCCGTCTACCTCGGCCTGTTCATCGGCGAGCAGGCCATGGCGATGATGCAGCCTGGCCCCTTCATCGAAGCCTTCGTCTGGCTGATCGCCGTCCCTCTGGCTCTGGCCGCGGCGACGCAGGCATGGGCGGCACGCTCCGGTGCCGGGAAGGCGGTTGCCGACGCCATGGGATGGCTGCCCGTGCCGCTGATGGCCGTGGTGCTGCTGGTGGTCATCGCGGCCGTCGCCCCGGACGTGGCGGCCCAAGCGGGCTCCGTCGCCATGCTGGTGCCGATCTACGTCGCCTTCGCGGCGCTGATGCCGGTCGTGGGCAGCGTCATCTCCAGGTATGCGGGCCTTGAGGCGGGCGCGGCGCGAGCCATCACCTTCAGCGGTGGCACCCGGAACTCCCTGGTCGTCCTGCCGCTGGCCTTCGCCCTCCCGGAGGCCGGGGCCCTGCTGCCCGCCGCCGTGGTGACGCAGACGCTCGTCGAGCTCGCCGCCATGCTGGTCTACATCCGCTGGGTACCCAGGCTGGTGCCCGCCAACCCCGGCATTGCGGCGGAGTGACGGTCATCCCGCCTTTGCTGACCACGCGGGGAAAGGATCAGCCAGCCGCTGGCGACGGATCCCCGGCGTGGCAGCAACCCTTCCCGTCCACCTGTACAGGCGGGCACGGCACCGTTCCGTAGGAGCAGAACACACAGCAATCCCCTTGCTTGGGCCGGAGCAGCGTTCCGCAGCCGGTGCAGTCGTAGAAATACTGGCAGGCGTCTGTTGGCATCGTCTCGGTTTTTGCCGTGCCACAGTGCGGACAGGTGATTGTCGACTCCAGGATCATCAGGTCCTCACACGTACGCGTAACCGAGCACCAACAGGATGACTCCGACCGCCAAACCTGCCGGAACGACAAGCTGGAGGGCCGGGTTGGGGGAGCAGGCGGAACCCGGCTTGCAAGCGACTGCTGCCCGTCGCGGTCAGCAGCACAGCACCCGTTTCCCTGACGGGCCGATGTGCCGGGGGAGCGTTCGCTGGGGTGTCGGACATGGTCGGCCTCCTTGTCTCGGTTATGCAGCGCACCTACCGTCTGTAGCGACTACAGGCTCAAGTCCTTTCTGGAGGCACATGGAATGGGGCAGAGCGGCGTTGCCATCGGCGAACTCTCGCGGCGCACGGGCTGCAACATCGAAACAATTCGCTACTATGAGCGGATTGGCCTGCTTCCGATACCGGCTCGCCGGGGACGCTATCGCCTGTTCGGTGACGAGGACATCAGACGGCTGAGGTTCGTGCGGCGTGCGCGGGAGCTTGGCTTCACCCTGAAAGAGGTTAGCACTTTGTTAGGACTGGGCGCAGGCGCCTGCGCCGAGGTTCATGGCATGGCCGCAACACACCTCGCGGATGTCCGAACACGGATTGCTGACCTACAGGCGATGGAGCGTGCACTGGCAGATGCTGTGCAGCAATGTGAGCCGGGCGAGAAGGCTGTATGCCCATTGGTCGGGACCCTGTCGCGTCCAGCGGCTGTTACCTGATTGTGCCTCAAAACCTGCTCAGAGTGCGTTGAGGCTGATGGAAGGAGCAGGCGAATGCGCTGGCGTTGAGGTGGATGTCGAGCCTGCACTCCTGGCGGGGGATTCGGTTCAGTTAAGCAAAATCGCCCTCGATAACATACAGGGTCGACTCTCTTGCAGTCGGCCTAACGCAAGCGGCGCAACATTCCATCGTGCAGCCGGTCCCATATAGTGGATTCCTTCCAGTTAAGCACAGATGTCGCCAACAGGTTATACCAAGCCCCTGTGACTGGAACCTATTGCTACACGGTCGAGGGGCCAACATCCCCGACCGGCTCCACGGTGCGATATCATGTAAGGGTATCGGTCACAGGGACTTGGAATTACTCCTAAGACACAGCCCGTCTCCCGCGACAGTATTTCTCCGATACGTGCCTGAGTTCAGGACGAAGAGGATGCTGCTCAAGGCGGCGTCGAAGCGGCACCATTAGCCGTCCACCTCCAGGTTCAGCCCGCCCCAGCGGCAACAACGGTGGCCGGAGCTCTGGTGTGGACAGTAAGCAGGAGAGGACGACCCTGGCTCCTCCTCCCGCACCGTGAGCAGACGGAAGCTTCCACTGACGCCAGGCCCACAAGAAGACTGGGCTCAGGCGTTGGGCGGGATGCCACGGCGCGGACGGGCGCCGCCTGGTCAGGCGCCAGCACTGGGACCGAGGGCTTCGATGATGCGGCACTCCGCCACCTTGCCGTGGCGGCACTGTCCGATTAGCGAATCCAGTTCGCGCCGCAGTGCCTGGAGGTCGGCAATCTTCCGGTCCACCTCATCCCGGTGCCCTCGGGCGATGACGTCCACCGCGTCGCAGGAGCGCTCGCGGTCCTCGGCCAGGTCGAGCAGTGTGCGGATCTGTTCCAGCGAGAAGCCGAGGTCCCGCGCGCGCCGGATGAAGCTCAGGCGGCCGAGGTGGGCCTCGCCGTAGGTCCGATAGTTCCCGGCGCTGCGGGCCGGTGCCGGGAGCAGCCCCACGCGCTCATACCAGCGGATGGTCTCCACCTTCGTGCCGGTCGCCCTGGCGAGAGCGCCGATGTTCAGCAGGTTGTCTAAAGACATCGCCTTGACCCTGTAGCGACTACAGGGTCCATATAGGACGTCATCAACCCCCGGCAACTGGCGGGGACCCACCTGCAAAGGAGGCTAGCGATGGCGAATGGTGACACCACGGCGACAGGAACGTCGGTCGACCTGCGTTACCGGGTGGAAGGCATGGATTGCTCCGGCTGCGCTCTCAAGGTCGAGGGCGCGGTCGAGCAGATCAACGGCGCAGAGGACATCCAGGTCAACTACAAGACGCAAACCCTGGAGTTCCGCCTGAATGAGGCGACCACGCCGCGCTCGGCCGTCGAGGAGAAGATCAGCGGTCTGGGCTACGGCGTCGCGGCCCTGGCGTAACTAACAAGAACAGGGTGACAGCCATGGCTGACGGCGGAACGGCTCAACTAGAACCCAAGTCCAGGGCGGCACTGAGATACCACGTGGAGGGCATGGACTGCCCGTCCTGCGCCTCGAAGATCGAGACGGCCGTCGGCCGCTTTGACGGGGCCGAGGACATCCGGGTCAACTACCACAGTCAGGTTCTGGCGTTCCGCCTGGACGAGGCGGCCACGCCGCGCTCGTCCGTCGAGGAGCAGATCCGCAAGCTCGGCTACGGCGTTGCTCCGGTCGAGGCGCCGCGGGTGGTCGAGGGCGGGCCCGGCGCGGCCGCCGGAGACCTGGGGTTCGTTCGCCCACGCCAGCCCTGGTGGAAGGGGAAGAAGGCGCGGCTCGCCGCGACGATCGGCGTCCTCATGGTGGCCGGGTTCGCCGTCTCGCTGGCCGTCCCGGCCCTGGACCACTGGGTCTACCTGCCCGCCGCCCTGCTTGGCCTTGTCTATTTCGGCCGCAAGGCCATCGCCGCGGCGGGCGCCGGGTCGCCCTTCAGCATCGAGATGCTGATGTCGATTGCGACCGTCGGGGCCATCGCCATCGGCGCGACCTCCGAGGCGGCGGTGGTGGTGTTCCTGTTCACCGTCGGCGAACTCCTGGAGAACGTCGCGGCCGGGCGCGCCCGCGCGGGCATCGAGGCGCTCGGCGCCCTGGTGCCGAGGACCGCCCTGCGCATCGAGGACGGCACGGCGCGGGAGGTGCCCGCCGCCAGCCTCAAGGTCGGCGACCTCGTCCTGGTCCGCCCGGGTGACCGCGTTTCCGCCGACGGCGAAGTGGCCGAGGGCGAATCCGAGGTGGACGAGAGCCCGGTGACCGGCGAGTCCGTCCCCGTTGCCAAGGCCGAGGGCGCCCCCGTCTTCGCGGGCAGCATCAACGCCTCCGGCGCGCTCCAGGTCCGGGTGACGAAACCTGCCTCGGACAACACCATTGCCCGCATCATCCGCCTGGTGGAGGAGGCGCAGGACGCCAAGGCGCCGACCGCCCGCTTCATCGAGCGGTTCTCGGCCATCTACACGCCGATCGCGGTCGCCGTTGCGGCCCTGGTCGCCGTCGCGCCGCCGCTTGTCGTCGGCGCGGACTGGGACACCTGGATCTACCGCGGCCTGGCGCTGCTGCTGGTCGCCTGCCCCTGCGCCCTCGTCCTGTCGACGCCCGCGGCCATCGCCTCCGGCCTTGCAGTCGGCACCCGGCGGGGCCTGCTGGTGAAGGGCGGCGGCGCTCTGGAGACCATCGGCCGGATCCGCGCCGTCGCCTTCGACAAGACCGGCACCCTGACCGAAGGGCGCCCGCGCGTAACCGACCTCCTCGCTCTCTCCGGCCCGGAGCGCACCATGCTCGGCCTCGCCGCCGCGGTGGAGAACGGCTCCAGCCACCCGCTCGGCCGCGCCATCCTGGAGCGGGCGGACGCCGATGGCATCCCGCTGCGCCCGGCCAAGGATTCGCGGGCTATCCCGGGCAAGGCCGTCGAGGCGGTCGTGACCGGCAAGCGCGTGGCCGTCGGCTCGCCCACCTTCGCTGCCGGGCAGGCGCCGCTTCCGAACGACGCGGAGCAGGCAGTCGCCGAGTGGGAGGCACAAGGAAAAACAGTCGTCGTCGTCTCGGTGAATGATGTCCCCACCGGCCTGATCGCGGTGCGCGACGAGCCTCGGCCGGACGCCACGGCGGGCATCCGGGCGCTCAACGCTCTGGGCGTCGACGCCGTCATGCTCACCGGCGACAACGTCCGCACGGGGCAGGCCATTGCCGGGGCGCTCGGCCTCAAGGTGAAGGCGGGCCTACTGCCGGAGGACAAGCTGCGCGAGATCGGCGCCCTCAGGGATAAGGCGCCCGTGGCCATGGTGGGCGACGGCATCAACGACGCGCCCGCGCTTGCGGCCGCCTCGGTCGGCATCGCCATGGGCGGCGGGACCGACGTTGCCCTGGAGACGGCCGACGCGGCGCTGCTGAACAGCCGCGTCGTGGACGTGGCCGCCCTGGTTGGACTGTCGCGTGCGACGCTCTCCAACATCCACCAGAACGTGGCCATCGCCCTCGGCCTCAAGGCTGTCTTCCTGGTGACGACGGTGGCAGGCATCACCGGCCTTTGGCCTGCCGTACTGGCAGACACCGGCGCCACGGTTCTGGTGACCCTCAACGCCCTGCGCCTGCTCGGGTACCGCTTCAAGGGCGTGGCGCATGGCTAAGGGCCTGCCCAGGGCGCGCCTCGCCTGGACCTGGGGCGCGGCGACGGCCGCGCTGGCCTTCGCGCTGGACCAGGCGACGAAGTGGTGGGTGCTGGCCCATCTCATGGATCCGCCCCGCGTCATCCCTGTCGCCCCGTTCTTCAACCTAGTGCTGGCATGGAACCGGGGCGTCAGCTTCGGCCTGCTGTCGGCGGACCACCCCGCGACGCCCTGGCTCCTGTCCTCCCTCGCGCTCGCCGTCGTCGCGGGCCTCGTCGTCTGGACGACGCGTGACCGGCGCTCCGGCATGGCGGCCTCGGTCGGGTTCATCGCCGGAGGCGCCCTGGGCAACGTCGTCGACCGGCTGCAGCACGGCGCCGTGACGGACTTTCTGGACTTCCACGTGGCTGGCTACCACTGGCCCGCCTTCAACCTCGCCGATACCGCGATCTTCGTCGGCGTCGCGCTCCTGCTCATCGTCGGAGGGCGGCGCGAACCGGCGGGCGCGCCGCCCTCCGCGGCGCGGCCCTAGGGCGGGACCGCCGTGAACCCGCTCCTCCAGATGTCCGGCCTCCTGACGGCCTTCCTGGCAGGGATGGTCTCGTTCCTCTCGCCCTGCGTGCTGCCGCTGGTGCCCGGCTACGTCTCCTACGTCGCCGGTCGCTCGGTCGCCGCCGAGCGCGCGACGCCGGGTCGTCTCGCCACGGTCGGCCTTGGCCTCTGCTTCGTCCTGGGCTTCGCGACCGTCTTCGTGGCGATGGGCGCGGGTGCCTCGGCGCTGAGCCAGACCCTGTTGCGCTACCGCTACGAGGCCGGGATCGTGGGCGGGGTGGTCGTGATCCTGTTCGGCCTGATGACCGCGGGCGTCCTGCGGCTGATGCCGCTGCAACGCGACCTCCGCTTCATGCCAACGCTCAGCGGCGGCACGCCGCTCTCCGCCTACGTGCTCGGGCTGGCCTTCGCCTTCGGCTGGACGCCCTGCATCGGTCCGGTGCTCGGCGCCATCCTGGCGCTGACCGCCACCAGCGAGATCAGCCACCTCGGCATCGTGCTCCTGGCCGCCTACGCGGCCGGGCTGGGCGTGCCCTTCCTGCTGGTGGCCGCCTTCGCAGACGCATTCCTGCGCGGCCCGTTCCGCAGCCTGCGGCGCGTCGGCCGCGTTCTTCAGGTCTTGGCGGGTGGCGTCATGGTGGCGATGGGGGTGGCCATGATCACGGGTCACCTGACCGACTTCGCCATCCTGATGCTCCAGCTCTTCCCCTGGCTCGGGAGCATCGGATGAGCGACGATGATGACCTGCCCAAGGACCTCGCCCACATCACGCCCGCCTATCGCCGGGCGCTCTGGATCGTGGTCGGCCTCAACGTCGGCTACGGGCTGGTGGAGATGGTCGGCGGCTTCATCTCCGGTAGCCAGGCGCTCAAGGCAGATGCCCTCGACTTCCTCGGGGATGGCCTGATCAGCTTCCTCGGCCTGCTGGCAATCGGCTGGAGCCTCGCCTGGCGCGCCCGCTCCGCCCTCATCCAGGGCCTGTTCCTTGCCGTGCTTGGCTTGGGCGTGCTTGCCACCACCGGTTATCGGGTGCTGGTGCTGAACCAGCCCGAGGCCGAACTCATGGGCCTCTTCGCCATCGTCGCGCTGGTGGTCAACGTGGCCTCCGCGGCGGTCCTCATGCCTCACCGCGAGGGTGACGCCAACGTCCGGGCCGTCTGGTTGTTCAGCCGCAACGATGCCATCGGCAACCTGGCCGTGGTGGTCGCGGCGGGCCTCGTCTGGTGGACGGAAACGGCATGGCCCGACCTCGCCGTGGCATTCGTCATCGCCGGGCTGTTCCTGCAGTCGGCTTGGTCGATCATCCGCGACGCGCGGGCGGACCTGAGGGCGGCGCATGACTGACGGCGTTCCCGACAGCCCTGTCGAGGTCCAGGCAGTCGGATCGAGCGGCCCCGGCGCCACGGTGCGGGTCGCCGCCTGCACGACCCCGGTCCGCCTCGCGGATCCCGCCGCGAACGCCGACTCCCTGCTGGAGGTCGCATGCACCTGCGCCGAGCGGTCGGTGTCGCTGGTCGCCTTCCCCGAACTGGCGCTGACCGGGTACTCCATCGACGACCTCTTTCTCCAGGACGTCGTCCTGGACGCTGCCGAGGCCGCCGTGGAGCGGATCGTGGAGACGTCGGCCCGCTTGCCCTCTGCCATGGTGCTGGGCGTCCCCCTGCGCCATGCGGGCCGCGTCTACAACACGGCCGTCATCATCCACCGCGGGAGGCTGCTGGGCGTCGTGCCCAAGGTCCACCTGCCGAACTACCAGGAGTTCTACGAGCGCCGCTACTTCGCATCCGGGAACGGGACCGACGGAAGCGTCATCCGCGTGGGGCGGCACTCCGCCCCGTTCGGCCCCGATCTTCTCTTCGTGGCCGAGGCCCGCCCGGGGCTCGTCGTCCATGTCGAAATCTGCGAGGACATGTGGGTGCCGATGCAGCCGAGCGCCTTTGGTGCATTGGCCGGAGCCACCGTCCTGGTGAACCTGTCGGCCAGCAACATCACCGTCGGGAAGGCCGACACCCGGCGGATGCTGTGCCGGGCCCAGTCGGCTCGGTGCACGGCAGCCTACCTGTACACGGCGTCGGGCGAGGGTGAATCGACGACCGACCTCGCGTGGGACGGCCAGACCTCAATCTACGAGGACGGGGTCCTTCTCGCGGAGACCTCTCGCTTCGAACCCGGAGCCCGGTTTGCCGTCGCGGATGTCGATGTCGACCGTCTGAACGACGCACGGGCCCGCTCTGACATCTTCGCGCAATGTCGGGCGAGTCATGAGGCCCAGGTGGCCCGCTTCCGCCGCATCGTCCTCAGCTCGTAGCGGAGACGGATGCCGCTCCACGCCGATCGCCGCGACGCTGATGCAAGTTCGCGGGGCGGGGGTGAGGCGCAGCGGGGCAGCCTCTGCCACCGCGAAGTCCCGCAACCCGGCCACCAGCAAACCGCTGCCTGCCAGGGCCCGTGCCACACGGGAGATCATCGCATGGCCTGAACTTGAAAGGGAGCACTCCCTCTTGAACCTCTGACGACTGGAGGTCCCATCCAGGAGGCCGCCAGCAGGAGATCGCTCGATGGACGGCACACACGCAGCGGCAGCAAGGGGAAATCCGTGTTCTGGCGTGTGGAAGGCATGGACTGCGCCTCGTAGGTCGCCAAGGTCGAGAGCGCCATGAGGCCGTTGCCTGGCGTCTCCGAGGTGTCCGTGAACCTCATGGCGGAGCGCCTGACGCTGCGCCTGGATCAGGGCGGGGCGGACCCCGCCAGCATCGACCGCTCGCGTGACCGGCACGGTGGACTGGCGTCAGGTCGCGCTGGGCAACGCGCGGGCGTGACGCTCTGAAGGGAGACCTCGCGGGCATCGCGCGGGCGCGGACGTTGTCGCGCGCGGTGATGCGGAACATTCGGCAGAACCTATTCCTCGCCTTCGTCTACAACTCACTCGGCGTGCCGCTGGCGGCGGGCGTGCTCTACCCGTTCACCGGGATGCTGCTCAGCTCAATCGTCGCCGCCCTGGCGATGGCGCTGAGCTCAGCGTCGGTTATCGGCAACGCCCTGCGGCTGCGGGCGGTGCGGCTTTAGGCGCGGGGTTCGGAGCGCTTGCGGCCCCGGGCCGCAGGGCGCTTGACCCTCCCACGACGGAGGGGCGCACAGTCCCGACGGCGCTGATTCCTGGAGGCCGAAATGCCGCTCGCAAACCTCGAAGAGCAGGTACTGGCTGTGCTCAAGCGGGCCCTGGAGGAGGGCCGAGCGGAGGCGGCCGAGCACCTGCTGCGCGCCCTGGAGACGCTCTGCGAGGACGCGTCGCCGGGGTCGGCGCTGGCCGACGCCTAACGCGCACTGGCGGCTCCTCGGCGGAGCCGCCGTCGCCGTCACCCCGGTCGGGCCCGGCCCTCGTAGATGAAGGTGAGCGGCTTCGGGCCCGGCAGATAGCCGGTCTTCAGGTCGTCCACCCGGAACCCGGCTGCCAGGACGAGGTCGTCCATATTGCGGTTCAGATGGCAGCCTCCTGTGACGCGCTTCCAGGCGGGCGTCAGGCGGTCCTGCCACCAGCGGACACCCGGGTCCGGCGCGAGGCCGTGCTCCACGAACAGCAGCGCGCCGCCGGGCCGTAGGACGCGGCGCGCCTCCCGCAGCGCCGCGGCGGGATCGCCGACGCTGCACATTGTCCAGGTGGTCACCACGGTGTCGACGCTGCGGTCGCCCAAGGGCAGTCGCTCGCCCGCCGCCTCGACCAACTCGACCGGGACGCGTCCGCCCCGGGACCGTGCCTCCGCCATTCGCAGGAGCGCGGGCGACGGATCGATCCCGACGACGGAGGTCACGTCCGGGCCGTAGAAACCGAGGTTCAGGCCGGAGCCGACGCCGAGCTCCAGCACCCGTCCCGAGGCGGCGAGCCCGACCCGCTGGCGGAAGGGCACGAGTTCGCGGTTCCGCATGGCGAGCGCGAGCAGCCGGGGAAGGACGAAGCGTTCGTACACACCCATCGCGGAGCCCTTCATCCCCGTCCGGCGCCGGAGATCAGGCCGAACGCCACGGCGGGGAAGCCGCTGACTTCCCTGATGACGCGGTAGGCCACTCCCGTCCCGGCCAAATGCCGAGACGACCGCCAGGGCCGAACAGGCTCGGCACGCCGCGCACGCGCGGCAACATTGAAGTCGAGAGGCCCTGGCCGACTTCCCGGCCGGAAGTGTCGGCGTTGGCCACCGGACCACTGGCTCTCGCGGACGACGGCGTTCAGCCATTCGCTGAAGGCGGTGTAGCCGAGCCCGAACGCCACGGTGAGCGCGGCGACCGCCCCGAACCGCCGGACGGGCCAGTCCCGGTGCCCGGCGAGCACGAGGCCGAGGCCGCGGGCGAGCGAGGCGAGCGCGATGAGGAGGTCGCCGAGGACCACCGCGAACAGCTTTTCTCCCGCGGTCCCGGTACGCCAGAGCGTGTAGAGCGGGAGGTGGGCCGCCTCCCGCGCGAGGTCGCCCGCGGCGACGGTCAGCAGGTGGACGCGCATCGCGGAGAGCCAGTTCGGATAGCCGGTCACAAGCTTCAGCTCCTTCCGGGGAGCTCCCGCCGCCCATGCCTTGGGCGGCGGGAGCCGTTCGGTCAACCGTGGTCGGGCTGCGTGTCGCGCGGGGCGGACGGGGAGCGCTGCATGCCCTCCATCATCCGGTTGCAGTTCTCCATCATGCGGTTCATCTGCTCTGGGTCCATCCGGCCCATCATCCCGCCGTGACCCATCATGCCACCCCGTCCCATCATGCCCTGGTCGGGAGCGTGCTGCGGTGTCTGGGCCTGCGGCGTCTGGGCTTGGCTTCCCTGCGCGAGGGACGCTCCGGCGCCGACGGCAGTGGCGAGCACGGCCGTGGCGGCGGCCATGGAAATGCGCTTCGTCATCATGTCTGGTCTCCTTGAACGCGGTTCTGGCGCAGGCGGCGCCTTCGGAACCGCAGTTGCACACGTCAGTAGGACGGGCCGCCGTCTGGGCTCGGGGCGATGCCCGGCTTTGCCAGGGCGCTCCCGTCGGAGCCGCCGTGGCCCTTCATGCACAGCGCCATCATCACGGCGCAGGGCAGGGTGTAGAGCAGCGGCAGCACCGCCGCCGCTCCGAGCCAAGCCCATCCGGCCAGGAGGCCGGTCGCCGCGATCGCGGCCGCCAGGATGAGGAGGCCACCGCGCCCGCGCAGGAACGCTGGAGCATGGGCCCAGACGGCGGAAAGCCTCGATGGTCGGCCGCCGTCGTCGCGCGGGACGGGCGCGCTCAGGGCGAGGTCCCGCGTGGGGGTGGAGGTGTTCATCTCTCGAATCCGTTCGCTGTGCCGCGTGGCGCGGCGTGTGAGAGTGGGCGCCCCGGGGAACCGGTGGCGCGTCTCGGCCCGCAGCGTCCGCGTGGCCCGGGCGTGGCGCGCCGGATCGGGCGGACGGCGTCCGACCGGAACTGCCCAAGTGGGCGGCCCCGGCGGTCAGGCGACCCGGATGGGAGGATCGAGGATGGGTTTGATGGACAGCCCCTCGCGCGCGTCGGCGGCGGCCCCATAGGCGACCGCGATCCAGGTCAGCGGCCCCGACGCCGAGAGCGCGGGGGCGGGCAGGCTGACGAGGGAGGCGCAGCCGATTGCGTCGATGCAAGCGGGCGTCATCTTGCAAGGTGCAGGTGCCTGGGCGTCGCCGGAGGAAGCCTGGTGCTCCGTGTTGGCCATGTGCATCGTGTCGCACGGGACCGCGGAGCTCGCCTGGACTGCTGGCGCCCCGATGAGTGCGACGGCGACCAGGATGGCCAGCAGCGGCCTGAAAAGGCGGAGCACCATGGCTGCCACCTGGGCAGAGGGTGCGAGCGGTTCAAGGCACCGGCCGATGGCCGCCCGCCCTTCGGCTGGACACGCCGACGCCGCGAAGGGCATCCCATGCGGGATCCTGGAACCGCTCATTCGGACCTCCTGCGGCCACGGGGCGACGCCCACCGACGGCCACGAGACTGGACCGGCGGCGCGAGGTGAAATGCCGTGCGCTTCCAGCTTCGATGCGCCGCGCACATCTCGGCCTTCCGTCGTCGGCCATGCCGTCCTCCGTGCCGGTCCTGCGACCGCGGCAGGAGCATCCGGCCTTCCCACCTGGCAAGGTCAACAGGGCTTCGTGGCGGCCACGTGTTCGTGTCCCCGACGGCGGCAACCTCATTCCGCCGCCCTCGCCAGCGGTTGCGCCCCATGAGCCGTCGCCGCCTCGGCCCGAGGCAGGCCCCATCCCTTGACCAGGCCGTAGATCGCCGGGATCACCAGAAGGGTCAGCACGGTCGAGGACACCATGCCGCCGACCATGGGGACGGCGATGCGCTGCATGAGTTCCGAGCCCGTGCCGGTGCTCCAGAGGATGGGCAGCAACCCTGCCATGATGGCGGTCACGGTCATCATCTTGGGCCGCACCCGCTCGACCGCGCCCTCCATGATGGCGTGGCGCAGATCCTCCCGCGTCAGGCGCCGCCCTTCAGCCCGGCAATGCTCCCCGACTGCGGCGAGGGCGTGGTCCAGGTAGATCAGCATGATGACGCCGGTCTCTGCCGCGACCCCGGCGAGCGCGATGAACCCGACCGCGACGGCGACCGACATGTTGAAGCCCATCAGGAACATGAGCCAGACGCCCCCGACGAGCGCGAAAGGCACCGAGAGCATGACGATGAGCGTCTCGGCCAGGCGCCCGAAGTTCAGGTAGAGCAGCACGAAGATGATGAGCAGCGTGACCGGCACGACGATGGCCAGCTTGGCCTTGGCGCGCTGCATGTACTCGAACTGGCCGCTCCATTCGAGGTGGTAGCCGGGCGGCATCTGGACCCGCTCGGCCACGGCACGCTGCGCGTCGGCCACGTAGCCGCCGATGTCGCGGCCGTGCATGTCAACATAGACGTAGTTCACCAGCTGGGCGTTTTCCGTCCGGATGGTCGGCGGACCGCGCCGTAGCTGGACGGTCGCCAACTGCCCCAGGGGAATGGCGGCGCCCTGCGTGTTCTGCACGAGGACCTGCGCCGCGATTCCCTGCGGGTCGCTGCGGAGACCGCGCGGGTACCGCACGTTGACCGTGTAGCGTGCGCGACCCTCCACGGTGGTAGTGACCGGCTCGCCTCCAAGGGCGGTCGCTATGGTTTCCTGGAGGTCGCCGACCATCAGGCCGTGCCGCGCCAGAGCCGCCCGGTCGGGTTCGACCTCCAGGTAGTATCCGCCCTCGACCCGCTCGGCGAAGGCGCTGGTCGTCCCGGGCACCGTTCGGACGGCGGCCTCCACCTCGCGGGACAGCCGGTCGATGCCCGCCAGGTCCGGCCCGTAGACCTTGACGCCCACCGGGGTGCGGATGCCGGTCGAGAGCATGTCGGTGCGGGCCTTAATGGGCATGGTCCAGGCGTTGCTGACCCCGGGCATCCGGAGCGCCGCGTCCATCTCGGCAATCAGGGAATCCACGGTGACGCCCGGCCGCCACTCGCTCTCCGGCTTGAGGTTGATGATGGTCTCGAACATCTCGGTCGGTGCCGGATCCGTCGCGGTCGCCGCGCGGCCCGCCTTGCCGTAGACGCTCGCCACTTCAGGAAAGCTCCGGATCACCCGGTTCTGCGTCTGCAGGAGCTCGGCCGCCTTGGTGACGGACAGCCCGGGCAGGCTGACCGGCATGTACATTAGCGTCCCCTCGTTCAGGGTCGGCATGAACTCGCTGCCGAGGCGCGCCAGGGGCCAAGCGCTCGCGCCGACTGCGATGACCGCGACCAGGATCGTCAGCGTCTTGGCCCGGAGGACGCCTGCGATCAGGGGGCGATAGAGCCAGATGAGCAGCCGGTTCACCGGGTTGCGGCGCTCCGGCATGATGCGGCCGCGGACGAACAGCACCATCAGCACCGGCACCAGGGTCACCGACAGCAGCGCGCCCGCCGCCATGGCGAAGGTCTTGGTGAAGGCGAGCGGCCGGAACATCCGCCCCTCCTGATCCTCCAGCGTGAAGACCGGCAGGAAGGAAACGGTGATGACGGCCAGGCTGAAGAACAGCGCGGGGCCGACCTCGACCGCGGCCTCTGTCAACACCTGCACCCGGGACGCCCTCGGTTCCGCCTGCTCGAGCCGCTTGTGGGCGTTCTCGATCATCACGATGGCCGCGTCGACCATGGCGCCGAGCGCGATGGCGATGCCGCCGAGCGACATGATGTTCGAGCTCAGCCCGAGCAGGTGCAGCAGCGTCATGGCGATGAGCACGCCGACCGGCAGCATCAGGATGGCCACGAGCGCGCTGCGGACATGCAGAAGGAAAACCACGCAAACCACCGCGACGATGAGGCTCTCCTCGAGGAGCGTGTGCTTCAGCGTCTCGATGGCCCGTTCGATCAGCGCGGAGCGGTCGTAGACGGAGGAGACGGTCACCCCATCAGGCAGGCTGCCTGCGATCTCGGCGATCCGGCGCTTGACGCTATCGATGACGGAGAGCGCGTTCTGCCCCTCGCGCTGGAGCACAACGCCGCTGACCACCTCGCCCTCGCCGTTCAGCTCGGTGATGCCGCGGCGCTCCTCGGGGCCGAGCTCCACCCGGGCGACGTCGCGGAGCAGGACGGGAACCCCGTTCTGCATAGCGAGGACGATCTGCTCGATGTCCGGGATGCCTCGCAGGTAGCCGCGTCCGCGGACCAGGTACTCCGTCTCGGACATCTCGACCGAACGGCCGCCGACGTCGCGGTTGCTGGCGCGGATGGCCTCGGTGATCCGCGAGAGCGGGATGCGGTACGCCTGCAGGCGCTGGGGGTCGACGACCACCTGGTACTGCTGGACGAAGCCGCCGACGCTGGCCACCTCGGCCACGCCGTCGGCCCGGGCGAGCTGGTAGCGAAGGAACCAGTCCTGGACGGACCGCAGCTCGGCCAGGGTACGCTGCGCCCCCGTGACAACATACTGGTAGACCCAGCCCACGCCGGTGGCGTCCGGCCCCAGCGACGGCGTCACGCCTTCCGGGAGGCGCCGTGCAGCTTGGCTGAGGTACTCGAGCACCCGGCTGCGGGCCCAGTAGAGGTCGGTGCCGTCCTCGAAGACCACGTAGACGAAGGACGAGCCGAAAAAGGAGAAACCGCGGACCGTCTTCGACCGCGGGACGGTCAGGAGGGCCGTGGTCAAGGGATAGGTGACCTGGTCCTCGACTACCTGCGGCGCCTGGCCCGGGTAGTCGGTGTAGACGATGACCTGGACGTCGGAGAGGTCCGGGACGGCGTCCAGCGGCGTGTTGCGGACAGCCCAGATGCCAGTTCCGATCAGGAACAGGGTCGCGAGCAGCACCAGGAAGGGGTTGGCCACCGACCAACGGATGACGCGGGCGATCATGGCCGCTGCCCCTCCTGCTGTGTGGGCGCCGGAGGTGCCGCGAAGGTCTGCAGCGCAGCCCTCAGGTTGCTCTCGGCGTCGATCAGGAAGTTGGCGCCGACCACGACCCGCTCGCCCGCCTTGATTCCTTGCCGGATCTCCACCAGGCCGTCGGCCCGGCGGCCTGTCTGGACGGAGCGCGGCTCGTAGCGGCCCGGGGCGCGCTCCACGAGCACGGCCTGCCGCGTGCCGCTGTCGAGCACCGCGGAGTCCGGGACCGCGACCATGGGGGTGGAGCCCAGGGGTGCCGCGATCTCCACCGTCGCATACATGTCTGGCTTGAGCAGTTGCTCCGGGTTGAGGATCTCGATCCGCACCCTGGCCGTGCGCGTGGCCGCGTTCAGGGTCGGGTAGACGAAGGTGACCTTTCCGGTGAACCGCCGGTCTGGGTAGGCAGTCAGGCCGATGCTGGCCTCCTGGCCAGGTCCGACAAGACCCAGGTCCTGCTCGAAGACATCGGCGAGCAGCCAAACGGTCGAGAGGTCGCCGATGCGGAAGAGCGTCTCGCCGGGCGCGAAGCGCATGCCCTGCAACGCCGCCTTCTCCAGGACGACGCCGTCCATCGGCGAGGTCAGCGTGAGCGTGCGGGCGACGGTGCCGGTGCGCCGCAGGCGGGCGACCTCCTCCTCCGGGAGATCGAAATTGCGCAGCCGCGCCAGGGCGGCCGCGGCGACGCCTGCGTCCAATCGGCGGGCCACGACGTACTCCTGCTCGGCGAGCGCCAAGTCGGGGCTGTAGACCTCGAACAGCGGCTGGCCACGGCGCACCGGCTGGCCTGTCTCGTTGACGAGCAGCCGCTGGATCCAGCCCTCGAAGCGGGGAGAGACGACCACGAGGCGCCGCTCGTCGACGGCGATCGTGCCGACCGCCCGGATGGAGCGGGTCATCGTGCGCTCGGTCGCCAAAGCGGTGCGGACGCCGAGCATCTGCACCCGTTCCGGGCTGACGGTGACGGTGCCCGCGGGCTGGTTGGCCTCGTCCTCGTAGACGGGGATGTAGTCCATCCCCATCGAGTCCTTCTTGGGCACCGGTGAGGTGTCGGGCAGGCCCATCGGGTTCCGGTAGTAGAGGATGCGCCCACGGCCCCCGGCCGACGAGGGTGCGGGCGCCGGAGCGGGACCGGGGGCACCGGCGTCCTCGTAGACGGGGACGAAGCCGCGTCCGTCGGCGCTTTTCCTTGGGACGGCGGAGTACTCGGGCCTGCCGGACGGGTCCTGGTAGTAGAGCGGCGGCCGCGCCGGTGACGCGGGGGGCGCCGCCGATGCCGCAGGCGTTTGGTCGCCTTCCTCGTAGACCGGCACGTAGTCGCGGCCTTGTTCGTCCTTCTTTGGTGCCGGTGAGAAATCGGTGCCGGAGGGAGCCTGGTAATAGAGGGGTTGCCGCGCGGCGGGCGGCTGCTGCGCCACTGCGGCGCCGGTGACCAGTCCGCGGGGCTGGCCACCGGCGAGCCAGAGAACGCCCAGAGCGGCGGCTGTCGCGAGCGCGCCTGAGGCCAGGAGGATGCGGGGCGCGCTCACAGGTCACCTCCGACAAGGCGCTCGATGGCCGCCACTTGTCGCTGGCCGTCGAACTCGGCGGAGAGGAGCTGCAGGCGGAAGCCGACGAGGTCGGCCTGCGCCCGCAGAACGGTTCCGAGGTCCACCCTGCCCACCGCGTACCCGGCGGTCCCGGAGCGCACGAGCGCCTCGGCCTGGGGCAGCAGGCGCCGACGGATCAGGTCGACCGTCCGGCGGCTGCCCTCGGCGCCTGCCGCGGCGTCGGCGAGGTCGCCCCGGATCTGCTGCTCGCGCGCCTCGTAGCGCGCGCGGGCGGCGCCCGCCTGGGCTCCCGCCTCGCGCTGCTGCGCCTCCCGCAAGCCCCACTGGAGGGGCACCTTCATGCCGATCCAGGCCTGGTAGCCGGTCGGCCCGTAGCTTCCCCGGTCGATGGCCGAGGCGCCGAGGGTCACGTCCGGGTACCAGTTCCGCTCGGTCAGTACCCGGTTAGTCTCGGCCCCGCCCACGGCCGCCGCATCCGCGGCCAGGGAAGGGCTCGAGGCTCGCGCCCGCTCAATCAGGCGCGCAACGTCCAGCGCACGGGCATCGGGGAGCGGCCGCAGCCGTTCCGGCGCGGCCAGGGACGCGTCCGGCGACCGGTTCAGCAGGGCGTTCAGCTGGCCCTGCGCGCTCCGGAGCGATGCCTCCAGGCGAAGGATCTCGGCCGAGACGCGTGTGGCCTCCACCTCCGCCCTGAAGACCTCGGTCTGCTCGCCGCGGCCCTGGGCGTAGCGTTCGCGGGCGACCTGCGCGACGCCTTGGAGGGCTTGCCGCTGGTCTGCCGCCCGGCGGGCCGCCTGGTAGGCGGCGTAATAGCGGGCGAAGGCGACCTTGACCTTCTCGACCAGTTCGGCGTCCGCGGCCTGCGCCTGTGCCGTCATCTGGCTGACCTCGGCGCGGGCGGCCTGACGACGCAGATCGCGCCTGCCCCAGAGCGGGATCTCCTGCTCGAAGCTGTAGATCATCATGTTCTCGCGGCGGCCCGAGCTGCGGGGCATCTCGTCCGACATCACCCGGACAGTCGGGTCGGGAAGGGACCCGGCGATCCCCACGCGCGCCCGGGCCGCGTCCGCGTCGAGCGCGCGGGCGGCGAGTTCGGGGCTGAGTTGGCGGGCGACGCCCAGGACGCTCTCCAGGGTGGCCCCGGGGAGTGTTCCCCCCGGGGTCTGCTGGGTGCCTCTGGTCTGGGCGTGGCCCGGCCCGCCCAGGAGGGTGACGGTCAGGCCGAGCGCGAGGGCCGCGGCGGACCTTCGTCCGGCGCGCGCCGGGGGCGTGGAGCCCCCCGTTGTCCAGGGGCGCATTTCATCGGGCCGCGCTGAAGGTCACCGTGGCCCGCACGGTCTCGGGTTCGCCCTGGACCTTGGCGCTCAGCGCCAACGCCCAGTTCCCGGCCATGCCTGTTTCGACCACGAAGCGGTAGGTGCCCGGCCGCTGCCCGGGTTGCGCGGCGACGCTGCCGGTCATCGTGGGCATGCCCGCCGGGGCCATGTCGGCCCGGGTCTGGAAGATGACCGCGTCCGGCACCGGCCTGCCGTCCGAGGCCCGTACGAGGCGGAGGGTCACGTCCGTCTTGCCAGGCCCCGCGGAGCGGGCCTCGGCCAGTTCGAAGCGGTAATCGCTGGCAGCAGCGAAGGCACCGTGGCCCGGAGGGGAGGTCGCAACGACGGTGACGGCGCCGAGCGCGCCAGCGCGCAGGAGCTTAGAAAGCATGATGGTATCCTATCCGTGGGCCACCCAAGCGTTCGCAATGAGTGGCTGATGTCGTCTGAATGCCCGCTCGCTCCCTGTCGGCAGCGACGCCCCGAACCAGTTGGAGGCGGACGCACTGGGACCATCGGAGAACGGCGGATGAAGCGGCGTCGGCCCAATGGGCGCGTACGGCTCAGCTCAGACGAAGTGGATGGGAGGTTCTACGGAGGGCTCGGGCGAGATGCCGCCGGTGGGGCCTATCGCTGACCAGTAGGTGACCGGGTTCCATTCCAGACGCCCGGCAACGCGTATGGAAAGAGCAGGGAGCGCAACCGTGAAGACGCAGCCGAAGTCAGTCATACAACCAGGTATCTGATCCTTGCAGGGCGGTACGGAAGTGTCGTGGCAAGGCATCGATGCACTGTCCTCGCTCCCCTGGTCGGCCATCATGGTCATTCCTAGCGAGGCCGCATGCGCGGGCAGCGGCAGGTTCTGCACCAGGCCCGCACCGACAAAGGCACAGATCGTGATGGCAACGACGACGAGCCTGAGCAGGCAGCGAGACATTTCATTATCATAGCGGCGAACGGAGGTGAGTTGAAGAAGGTTTGCAGTCGGCCTCGCAGGCCAGCCGCCACACCTTATCAACCTGGGCCACAAGGTGTCTGGGGAGTGCGGCTGCTGGGCGAAGGCAATGCGGTACTGGGGCATGTGCGTCACCGACCAGACGCCCCTTCAAAGTTGCTGGCTGGACCTTGCACCAATTGAAGGAAGACGTCTTCCAGGTCCGGCTGCTTGGTGGTCACGCTGGCCACACGCAGCCCTGCGGCGCGAATGGCGGCGAGCATCTCGTCAACATTGCCGCTCGCCTGCGCGAACCGGAACACCAGCCGCTGTGGAGCCGCCAGGATGGGGTTGAAGGGAAGAAGGTTGTCTGGGATGGCGCCGAGGGGCGCAGAGACATCGACCACGAGTTCCTGGTCCTCCACGCGCCGGAACAGGGCGTCCGTGGTGTCATGCGCGACGATCTGGCCGTCAGCCAGGACGGCGATCCGGTCGCACAGGGCCTCTGCCTCCTGGAGGTAGTGGGTCGTGAGCAGGACGGTGGTGCCGCGTTGGTTGAGCAGGCGGACGTAGTCCCAAAGCTGCTGGCGCAGGGCGACATCGACGCCTGCGGTGGGCTCGTCCAGGACGAGGACGGGCGGGCTGTGGACCAGTGCCTTGCCCACCATTAGCCGCCGCCGCATGCCACCGGATAGGCTGCGAGCAGGTGCCGTGGCCTTGTCCGCCAGCCCCAGGACCTCGAGGAGCTCGTCCGTCCGTCGGGCGGCCTTGGGAATCCCGAAGAGCCCTGCCTGGAGTTCCAGCGCGGCGCGAGCCGGGAAGTAGGGATCCAGGGTGAGTTCCTGGGGGACGACACCGATCGCAGCCCTTGCCGCCCGGGGCGCCTTGTCGATGTCGATGCCCCAGACGCGCGCTGTCCCGCCCGATTTCCGCACCAGTCCGGCCAGGATGTTGATGAGGGTCGACTTCCCTGCGCCGTTTGGCCCGAGCAGGCCGAAGATGCTGCCCCGTGGGATGGTCAGGTTCACCCCCTTGAGGGCGTGCTTGGCTGCCCGGCCGCCAGTACCCGGATAGACCTTCTCGAGGCCTTCCACCGCGATGGCCGCTGCGGGCTGGTCACGGTCGGTCATCGCGGAGCTCGTTCTGGATGTCGGCCGGGTCACTGGCGCAGCCGCCAGCCCGACGCGAGCAGCCGATGGCAGAGGACGCCGAGCAGGCCGTTGGCGACGAGCACCACGAGGATTCCGGCGAGCGGTGAGGCTTCCGAGTGGCCGGTGATGCCGTGCCGGAAACCGTCGACGATGTAGAAGACGGGATCGGCGTAGGCGATGGAGCGGAATGGCTCAGACAGAGTGCTGACCGCATAGAAGGTGCCGGACAGCAGCGTCAGCGGCGCGATGATGAAGTTCGTGACGGCAGCCTGGTGGTCCATCTTCTGGGCCCACAATCCACCCAACACGCCCAGCAGTGCGAACAGCAGGGAGCCGCCGACGGCGTAGAACAGGCAGAGGGCAAGGTTCGCGAGCGGCAGCGGCACGAAGAGCGCAGCGGCAAGGGCAGTCAGCGCGCCCACCAGGATGCCTCGTGTGACGCCCCCGAGTGCCATGCCGGTCAGGAACTCCCCCGGCCCGAGCGGCGCCAGCAGGAGGTCGACGATGTTTCCCTGGACCTTCGCGACAAGGAGAGATGATGAGGTATTGGCATATGCGTTCTGCAACATCGCCATCATGACGAGACCCGGAGTGACGAAGACCAAGTAGGGCACGCCGCCCGGCGCCGGTGCATGGCGGCCGAGCGCGACGCCGAAGACCGCCAGGAAGAGCAGCGTGCTCACGACCGGGCCGCCCACGGTTTGGGCTGCGACAGCAAGGAATCTCTGCACCTCGCGTCGGTAGAGGGTGGTCACCCCTATCCAGTTCACCCCTTCGCCAAGCCGTGTAGCCGACAAACCGCTCTCCATCACTGCGTCTGACCTAGCAGCCTGCATCCTACTTCCGTGGGAAGGTCAAGGCGCATGCCGGGCGTCGGCGCGCTGCCGCCGGAGCGCGTATGGCACGAGCGCCAGCACCATCAGGATGTTCAGCACCGCTACCCCGCACAGGACAGCCAGCGTCACCTGCGTCCCGAAGCTGTTCAGCAGCCAGGCGCCGACAAAGGGCGAGGCCGCCTGCGCGATGAGGGTCGGCATCGCGATGCGGCCCATCAGCACGGCGTAGCCTTCCTTGCCGAAGAGGGCCAAGGGCACTGTCCCGCGAGCGATGGAGCGGATGCCGCTGCCCATCCCATACATGACAATGCCCGCGGCCACGACGCCCGGCGCGCCGACCAGCATGCCCAGGCCGACGGCCACCAGCACCGCCGAGGCGACCAGGCTCCAGATCGGGTGCGCCTTTCTGCCGAAGAGCATCTCCAGCACGCGAGCGCCAACCTGGGCAGGGCCAATCAGCGTGCCCAAGGCGACGGCGGCGGCCAGCGCTAGCCCCTGCGACTGGAGCAGGGTCAGCAGGTGAACGGCGATGATCGTCATGATGATCGCGGCCAGGGTGAACCCTGCCGCCAGCATGACGAAGGCATAGCGCTGGCCCGCCTGCACATGGCCTGGCGCCGCAGCAGCCTTGGTGGCCGTGGGTGCTGCCGCTGGCTTGGCTACCTCGCGCGGCACCCCGAACAGGTAGAGCGGCAGCACCACCGCGAGGTGGATGGCGGCGTAGGTCAGGCAGGCGCCGCGCCAGCCCAGGTGGTCGACCAGGAAGGCGCTGAGGGGCCAGCAGACCGTGCTGGCGAATCCGCCGAACAGGGTGACGTGGGTGATGGCCGACCGTGCCTGCTCGCCATACAGCCGCCCCAGCGTCGAGAAAGCCGGGTCGTAGAGCCCGGCGCCCATGGCCAGCCCGAGGACGATCCAGGCCAGCACAAACACTGGCAGGCTGGGTGCCAGCCCGAGCAGCAGCAGGCCTGCGGAGAGCAGGACGGCGCTGGCGGCCAGCACGGGTCGGCCGCCGTGCCGGTCAATCAGGTGGCCGATGCGTGGCGAGGCCAGACCGGACACCAGCATGCCGATGGACAAGGCGCCCATCAGCCAGGTCAGCGGCCAGCCGGTGTCCGTAGCAATCGGCCCGGCCAGCACGGCGAGCAGGTAGTAGGAGGAACCCCAGGCGAGGATCTGGCCCACGCCGATGGCCGAGACGACCGTAAGTCTGTTCCGGCGCGCCGCGGCGTCGGTGGGAACGGCATGCCCTGGTACCGCAGCCTGGCTCATTCGGCGGGCTCGGCTGGGAGGGACACCTTCTGATCAGCGGTCCCGCAGCACGGCGCGTCCTCCGCCAATTCAGGCTTGGGCGCGCAGCAAGTGTCCTGGGTCGTCGTCGGCGTGCAGCATGCGGCATCGAGTGCCGCCACCACGCGGTTGCTGCTGCACACGCCGGTCTGCGGCAGGTCGAGCTCTACCCGGCGTGCGGCTTCCATGTCGCCTGCCAGGAAGGCGGCGATCGAGCGCACCTGCTCGTAGCCGGTGGCCAGCAGGAAGGTCGGGGCCCGGCCGTAGGAGGTCATGCCCGCCAGGAAGAGACCGCTGTCGGGCTGCTGAAGTTCCAGGGCGCCGTGAGGCCTAACGGTCCCGCAGGAGTGCAGGTTGGGATCGATGAGGGGCGCCAGGACGCGCGGGCATTCCAGCGCCGGGTCCAGGTCGAGGCGGACCTCGCGCAGGATGGAGAACTCAGGGCGCAGTCCGGTGGCCACCACCATCTCGTCGGCTTCCGCCATCCTGCCCTCGAGGCTCATGACCTGTAGGGAGCCGTCGGCACCCCTGCGGATCTCGTCCACGGAGAAGGGCGCGAGCAGCTCGATGGCACCAGACTCCACGAGGTGGCGCAGCCGCTGTCCTAGGGCACCACGTTCCGGCAGCTGGTCGGCCGCCCCGCCCCCGTAGGCCCGCGTCAGGTCCGCGCTGCGGGCCACCCAGAGGACGGTCGTGCCCGGCGCTTGCTCGGCCAGGCTGGCGAGGTCGATCAGGGTGCCGACGGCCGAGTGGCCCGAGCCAACGACGAGGACGCGCTTGCCCGCATAGCGGCCGCGCTCGTCGCCGAGGACGTCGGACATGCCATAGCGGATGCGGTCAGCGGCCTGGCGCTCGCCGATGGCGGGCAGGCCGGAGGCGCCCGCCGGGTTGGGATGGCCCCAGGTGCCGGTGGCGACGAGGACGGCCTGGACCAGGAGGCGGTCCTCCTTGCCCTCAGCCTGGAACCTGACCTCGAAGGGCTGCCGCTCACGACCGGCATCGCGAACCTTGCCAGCGCGCTGCCGGGCGACGCCGGTCACCAGGGTGTTCAGACGCAGGCGCCCAGCCATCTCCGGCAGGGCGGCCAGAGGTGCCAGGTAGCCCTCCACGAGCTCACGGCCGGTCGGGAAGGCATCGGCGTCCGGCACCGTCCATCCATGCCGCTCCAGGAGCGTGCGGCAGGCGCGGTCCACGTTGTACCGCCAAGGGGAGAAGGTGTGGACGTGTCCCCAGTCCAGCGGCGCCGTGCCAACCGAAGGACCGGCTTCGAACACCACCGGCTTCAGGCCGCGCTCCAGCAGGTGCGCCGCGGCGGCGAGGCCGACAGGGCCGCCGCCAATGATGGCGACGGGCAACGATTCAGGGCTCGGGAAGCCCTCAGGGCCTCTGTTCTGAGGGCCGGGTTTGGCGGAGCAGCAGGAGCTCATCTGACGGCTTCCTTCCTAATACCTCGGTGGGCGATGTATAGGGATAAGCCAAAGGTCAGCATTGGCAGGCGCCCTTGGCCTTGCCGCGGGCCGTGGCGGCGCGGCCAGTCTCCGTCAGGGCGGTGGTGGCATCCATCCAGGCCTCTAGGCCGACCTTGAAGGCTTCTCGGCCCTTGTCGGTCAGGGTGTAGACCTTGCGCTCGCGGCCGGAGACGACCTCGGCTTCCGAGGTCAGGTAGCCGCCCTGCTTGAACTCCCGGAGCGTCGGATACAGGGCGCCCTCGGACGGGGAGCAGCAGCCGTTGGTGGTCCGCTCCACGGCGCGGGCGATGTCGTAGCCGTGCGCCGGGCCGTCGTGGAGCACCTGGAGGACGAAGAAGCGGCTGAGGGCCATCTTGATGGTCCCGGCCCAATACGCTCGGTCCGTGAAGTCCGGAGAGGGACGCAGGACAGCTTGGAGAGCGGACGGCTTGGACATGTCGAGAGGTTATGCCTTGGGGGGCGAGGTATCAAGATGCCTCAGCACCCTTGTGGGCATCTATGGATCTCCCGCAATTCCCGTGCTGCTGGATAGCAGGTAGGGCGCCAGAGGCGCAGATCAGTTGCTGCTCCTCCCTCTCCCGAGATCTGCCATGCTAAGCATCTGCTGCCCCTGATCCCGGCGGGGTTGCTGGTCCGGCAAATTCTGCCGGCGCCGGATGGCCTCGTTATCGTCGCAGCATCCCGGAACCGAACGGTCGCCTGCCCGGATTGCGGCTTCCTGTCCGCTTTGGTGCACAGCCGCTATGAGCGCCGGCTGCAGGATTTGCCCTGGCAGGGCCGCCCCGTGACCCTGCGGATTCAGGCACGCCGGCTGCGATGCCGCAATCCGGAGTGCCGGCGTCAGACCTTTGCCGAGCGCCTGGCAGCGGGCGCCGCCGCTGCGGCACGCCGCACCCTTCGGTTGGCCGATCTGCAACGGCATCTCGGCCTCGCCCTGGGCGGTGAGGCCGGCGCACGGCTCGCGTCGAGACTGGCCATTGCTATCAGCGCCGACACGCTGATCCGCATGACCCGCCGGGATCATCCGCCACCGGAACCCAGCCCACCTCCGCGTGTGCTTGGCGTGGATGACTGGGCTTGGCGCCGCGGCCATCGGTACGGCAGCATCCTCCTCGACCTGGAGCGCAACCGGGTGCTCGATCTCCTGCCTGATCGCCAGGCCGAGACCCTGAGCCACTGGCTGAGGCAGCACCCTGGCGTGGAGGTTGTCGCCCGGGACCGGGCCTGCACCTACGCGGATGGCGCGCGCCAAGGGGCACCGGGCGCCGTGCAGGTCGCCGACCGCTGGCATCTGCTGCGCAATCTCGGTGATGCTGTCCAGGCCGTGGTGGGGCGCCACCACGCCGCCATCCGGCGGATCGGACGAGAGGTGGCGGCCGGCTGCGCCATCAGGGCGGCGGCCGCTGTTCCCATGCAGGCCAGACCCTCGGCAGCCCAGCAGCGCCAGGAGACGGGACGGGCGCGGCGGCAGGCCCGTTACGAGGAAGCCGCCCACATGCAGGCGGCCGGCGCCTCGATCAGCGACATGTCGCGCCAGCTGAACGCCGATCGCAAGACGCTCCGCCGCTGGCTGCAGGCCGGGGCGGCCCCGAGCTGGCCCAGGATACCTCGGGGCAGCATCCTGGATCGCCATCGCACCACCCTGGAGCAGCGCTGGGCGGAGGGCTGCCACAATGCGGTTCGGCTTTGGCGTGAACTGGCTGGCGCCGGCTTTCCGGGTCGCCCCTCGACAGTCAGGGCCTGGGCCACCGAGCGGCGCAGGCGTGATCCCGCAGACTCCCAGCCAGGAGCAGCCAGGGGGCAGATCTGGCAACCGCCAACACTCCGACGCACCACGCGTCTCCTCATGGCAGATGGCGAGCTACCATCCGACACCGACCGCACATTCGCCGCGCGCCTGCTGGAGATGCCGGCACTGCTGGCCACAGTCGTGGCCGCCAGGCGCATTGCCCGCCTGCTGCGGCGGGAAGGGGATGACAGGCTTGAGGAGGCGCTGGATGAAGCTGCCGCCAGTCCCCTCGCAAGCTTTGTCACCGAACTGCGCAAGGACATCGCGGCGGTGCGGGCCGCACTTGAGCTGCCCTGGACCACCAGTCCCGTTGAGGGCCAGATTAACCGGCTGAAGATGATCAAGCGCACCATGTATGGCCGCGCGGGCTTTGAACTGCTCCGTGCCCGCGTTCTCTGCGTCTCATGAGGCCAAGACAGCAGCACGGGAATTGCGGGAGATCCGCATCTATCTCGGCCACTGGGCGATCGGTTGAACTATGTCCGGTTTCGGGAAGTCGCCCGCGGTAAAAGCGCGACTGCTGTGGGCGCGAAGCAGCCCTCGACGGCTCCGCAGCAGCCCCCGTCTCGCACGATAACTCGCGCTTATCGTGCTGACGCGCAGCAGCCTGCACGGCTTGCCGTAATCCCACCCCTCGCAGGGCATGGCTCGAGCCGCCCAGGAACCTTGCCGGCCCCGGCCGGTTGAGGAGGGCATCACCCGAAGTGGCAGGATCCCGAGCGGCGGTGCCGGCCCTTCCGCAGCAGCGCGCCGGTGCCGCCATGCTCTCCCCTCTCAGCGACCTATAGGCTTCGATGATTGTGCTGGCTTTGCTGGCGCTCCCGTGTTGCCGGATTCACGCTCCTCCCCTGCCGCGCTATACAGCGTAGGCCCGCCGCGAGCCGTCAGGCTGCGTATGGTGGGGGGTCGTCGCGATCTGGGCCTTGTGGCGGCTCCCCCTACCCAGCTGAGCCCTCCAGCAGCCCCCATTTCGCCGCCAGCGTTGCGCGCTCAGCCGCCGGCAGGGCGCTGCCCTCCCCTTCCCTCCCCTTCTCCATAGCTTTCTTTTTCACTGCAGAGACTTCGGCTGACCGAGTCTCGGTATCGCTTACGGCCCACTGCGCCGGCGCGGCGAAAAGGTAAGCGCTGGTCCACTGGCACCAGCGGCCGGCCACCACCAGGCCGCGCCGCACATGGCCCATGATGCCGGCCGCCTCGATGCGCCGCAGGGCCAGCTGCACGGTGGAGCGGGCGCAGCCGGCCCATTCCGCCAGCTGGCCGAGGCTGGGGTCACAGACGCCGTGGCGGGACGGGCCGCGGTAGAGCAGCGTCCACAGCACCAGGATGCCGGTGCGGC
>NZ_JACTUZ010000060.1 GCF_014490445.1 Pseudoroseomonas ludipueritiae
CAGCCGCCGGACCTGACCCAGCCGCCGCGCCCCGCGACTCCGCCGGCGCGCCTGCCGCTGGTGGCCCTGCCCCCCAGCATGCGCAACCTGCCCGATGGCGGCTGGCGCATTGAGGGCCCGCCCGCCACCGGCCGCATAGACCCGGCCACCACCAATACCCTGGCCGAGATAGCAAGGCGCCTTTCCACCGTCCCTGGCCGCGTCACGATCGTGGCGCAGGTGGCCGGCCCGGCCGAGGATATCTCGGTGGCCCGCCGTGCCGCCCTGGCCAATGCCCAGGAGATCCGCCGCGCGCTGGAAGCCGGCGGGTTGCCCGGCACGCGCATCGACCTACGCCCCATCGGCCGCACCGCGGCGGCGCAGGACGCGGTGGAACTGCTGCCGCCAGGCGTGCCCAGCCCCAGCCTCACCGCCCAAAGCCAACAGGCCGCCCCCCCGAAATGACACGCCCCAACCGCTACCTGCTGCGGATGCTGGTCTTCCTGCTGGCCGTTCTCGTGCTGGCGGCGGTGCTCTCGGGCGAGTTGATCCACGCCTTCTCGGCCAACCCGGTGCTGAATGCCGTCATCCTGGCGGTGCTGCTGCTGGGCATCGTCTGGAACATCCGGCAGGTGGTGAGCCTGAATCCCGAGGTCGCCTGGCTGGAAGGCTTCCGCGAGCCGCGCCCCGGCGCCCCGGCCCGCCCGGCGCCGCGCCTGCTGGGCCCGATGGCCTCGATGTTCGCCACCAAGCGGGGGGACCGGCTTTCCCTCTCGGCGCCCGCGATGCGGAGCGTGCTGGATGGCATCGCTTCCCGCCTGGATGAAAGCCGGGAACTCTCGCGCTACGTCACCGGCCTTTCCATCTTCCTGGGCCTGCTGGGCACCTTCTGGGGGCTGATCCTGACCATCGGCTCGGTGGCGGAAGTGATTTCCTCCATGTCGGTCGGCTCGGGCGACGTGAACCAGCTCTTCAACCAGCTTAAAAGCGGGCTGACCCAGCCGCTGCGAGGCATGGGGGTGGCCTTCTCCTCCTCCATGCTCGGCCTCGCGGGCGCGCTGGTGCTGGGCTTCCTCGACCTGACGGCCGGGCAGGCGCAAACCCGCTTCTACAACGAGTTGGAGGAATGGCTGGCGGGCGTCACCCGCCTGTCCTCCGGCGTGCTGGGGGATGTGGGCGGCGAGACCGGCGGCGGCTCCGTGCCCGCCTATGTCCAGGCGCTGCTGGAACAGACCGCCGAGAACCTGGAGAACCTCCAGCGCATCATCACCCGTGGCGAGGAAGGCCGCGCCGCCTCCGCCCAGGCGCTGGTGACGCTGACGGAGCGGCTCTCCATCCTGGCCGACCAGATGCGCGCCAGCCAGGTGCTGATGCAGCGCGTGGCCGATGGGCAGTCCGCCCTGGCCCCCACCCTCACCCGGCTGGCCGAGGTGCAGTCGCACGGCGCGCTGGATGAGGCCTCGCGCGGGCATCTACGCAATGTGGAACTCTATCTGGCTCGTTTGCTGGAGGATGTGTCCCAGGGCCGCGCCCAGGCCACGGCCGAGATCCGCGGCGAGATCAAGATCCTGGCCCGCACCATCGCGGCCCTGGCCGACGAAGGCCCGCGCTGAGCCATGGCCCTGCGCCGCAACAGGGAGGGGCTGAACGCCTGGCCCGGCTATGTGGACGCCCTGTCCACCCTGCTGATGGTGCTGATTTTTGTGTTGCTGGTCTTCGTGCTGGCGCAGGGCTTTCTCTCCGTTGCCCTTTCCTCGCGCGACCAGGCGCTGGACCGGCTGAACCGGCAGGTGGCGGAACTGGCCGACCTGCTGGCGCTGGAGCGAAATTCCGGCGAGGAGCTGCGCGGCCGCCTGTCCCGCATGACCGAGGAATTGCGCACCGCCGCCGGCGCCCGCGATGCCGCGCTGGCGCAGCTCGGCAGCCTGCGGGACGAGCGGGACCGCCAGAGTGCCGAGCGCGATGCCACCCGCGCCGGCCGGGACCGGCTGGCCGCGCGGCTGGCGGATCTGGAGGCTTCCTCGCGCGGGGCCGGCGAGCGTATCACCAGCCTGGAGGAACGGCTGGCCGAAGCGCTCTCCCGCGCGGAGGCACGCGGGGGCGAGGCCGCTTCCTCCGTGCGCGAGCTGACCGAGGCCCGCCGCCAGTTGGCCGGCGAGCGGGAGGCCCTGGCAACGGCCCGCCAGCAACTGGCGGAGCAGCAGGCCCGCGCTGGCAGTGCCGAGACGGCGCGCGACCGCACCGCCGCTGACCTCGCCGCCGCCCGCGCCGAACTGGACCGCATGCGGCAGGCCATGGCGGAACTGGACCGCACGGTGCAGGCCGACCGCGCCACCATCGCCGCCAAGCTTTCCGACATCGCCCGGCTGGATGAACAGGTCCGTGCCCTGACCGCGCTGCGCGACGAGCTGGAGCAGCGCAGCCAGGCCGCCCTGAACCAATCCGCCACCACCGAGGAAGCCCGCCGCAAGGCCGAGGAAGAAGCCGCCGGCCATGCCCGCCTGGCCGAGAGCGCCCGCGCCCAGATCGCGCTGCTGACGCAGCAGGTGACGGAGCTGCGGGCCGAGCTGTCCCGCATCGCAGCCCTGTTGGATGCGGAGGAAGCCGCCGGCCGCGACAAGGACGCCCAGATCGGCGCCCTGGGGCAGCGGCTGAATGCTGCCCTGGCGGCGCGGGTGGAGGAATTGCAGCGCTACCGCAGCGACTTCTTCGGCCGGCTGCGGGACGTGCTGGGCACCCGGCCGGAAGTGCGCATCGTGGGCGACCGCTTCGTCTTCCAGAGCGAGGTGCTCTTCCCAGTGGGCAGCGCCGACCTTTCCCCCACGGGCCGCCAGCAGTTGCGCCAATTGGCCGGCGTGCTGCTGGATGTCAGCGCGCGTTTCCCGGCCGATCTGCCCTGGATTCTGCGCGTGGATGGCCATGCCGACCGCAATCCGCTCAGCGGCAGCGGCCGCTATGCCAGCAACTGGGAGCTTTCGGCGGCGCGCGCCATCGCCGTGGCGCAGTTGCTGATCGGCGAAGGGCTGCCGGCCAACCACGTGGCCGCCGCCGCCTTCGGCGACAACCAGCCGCTGGACCCCGGCGACAGCCCCGAGGCCCTGGCGCGCAACCGCCGGATCGAGCTGCGGCTTACCGACCGGTAGCGGGGGCGATGCCGCCGAAGAGGCGGATCAGCAGCCCGCTCATGCCCCGGTAGTTGGCGCGGTGGAAGGCGGAGGTCATGGGCATCTCCGCCGCCAGCCGCCGGTGCGCCTCGCCCAGCGCGTGGTAGGGCAGGCCCGGCAGCAGGTGATGCAGCGCGTGGTAGCGCAGGCCCACCGGCGCCCAGAGCGCCGGCAGCAGGCCCGGCGGCGGCACATTGACGCTGTCCAGGTACTGCGCGGCGATGCTGATGGGCTCGCCCTCGTTTTCCCAGAGATGCGCCACCAGGGTGCGAAGCTGGTTCAGCATCGCAACGCCGGAGGTGACCAGCAGAAAGGTGACAAAGGCCCCCGTGGCCAGGAAGCCGATGGCGATCAGTGCCCAGGCCCAGAGGCAGGCGGCTGTTTCCCAGCGCAGCCAGTCCTGCCGCACCTTGCCTTCCGGCGGCTTGCGGCGGAAGGCAGGGTCGATGGCCAGGGCGGAATAGCGTTCCACCACCACCCGCCGCAGCGGCGGCGCCAGGGCGGAAAGCGGCGCCAGAACGGCGTAGCGCAGCAGCAGCGCCACCGGCGCCAGGGCGGAAGCCAACAGGAAGAGCGCCACGGTCCAGGGCTTCATCAGCGCGAGCGGCAGGTATTCCGGGTCCTCGGCCGTGCCATAGCGGGTGCGGGCATGGTGCAGGTTGTGCACGCCCTCATACATGAAGGAGGGCACCAGCATCGGCACGCCCACCAGCAGGTTCCAGCCGGTGCGGAAGCCGGGCACGGCGCCGGGCTTCAGATGCGTCAGCTCATGGATGAAGCTGAGCGCCCGGTAGAGCGCCAGCACAGAAACCAACCCCGCCGCCAGCTTCAGCCCCAACGGCGCCGCCAGGATGGCCAGCGCCAGCGCGCCGTAGCCGATGCCGGTGGAGAGCAGCAGATCCGCCCAGTAAACCCCAGGCCGGGCGGTGCCGAGGTCGCGCGTCAGCTTGGCGGCGGCGCGGATGAGCTGGTCGTCATCCGGCACCGGGGCGGCCTTGGGGCGGTCCATCGCCGCATCCTGCGTCAGGGTTTGCATGGCCGGACACTCCTTCAGCGCGGGGGATGGCGTCAATATTTCACCCCGCGCGACAAGCCAGCCATGTTGATGCGTTGCGCGGCAATTTAGCGCGGACAGGGCATTTTCGGCTGTCTCGTTACGGATTATGCCTGTGACATGAGCGAAAAGATCATCGTCCTCGACCCGATCACGCCCTCCACCGCCGAGCGGATGCGGGCGTTGTTGCCCCCTGGCCTGACGCTGGACCACGCTAAGACCCGCGACTACGCGGAGCTAAAAGCGCTGGTGGCCGAGGCGGATTACATCGTCTCCGGCCAGATCCCGGTGGATGCCGAGCTGCTGGCCGCCGCCGGCAAGGCCAAGCTGCTCCACAAGTGGGGCGTGGGCGTCGACAATTTCGACCTGGAAGCCGCCAAGGCGCAGGGCGTGACCGTTGCCCGCACCACGGGCAGCAATGCGGTGCCGGTGGCGGAATTCGCGGTCGGGCTGATGATCGCGCTGCTGCGCAACCTGGCCTTCGGCCATGCCACCCTGCGCGAGAACGGCGCCTGGCGCACCACCACCCTGCCCAAGGAAAGCCTGATGATCTCGGGCAAGACCGTTGGCATCATCGGCTATGGCGCCATCGGGCAGAATGTGGCGCGGATGGTGAAGGCCTTCGGCTGCCCCGTGCTCTACAACAAGACCCGCCCGCTGAGCGCCGAGGAAGAGGCCGCCCAGGGCGTGCGCTTCGCCACCGTGCCGGAGATCCTGGCGCAGTGCGACATCGTCTCCCTCCATTGCCCGATGACGCCGCAGACCAAGGGCATGATCGACCGCAAGGCCCTGCAGTCCATGAAGCCCAAGGCCGTGCTGATCAACTGCGCCCGGGGCGGCGTGGTGATCGAGAGCGACCTGGTGGAGGCGCTGAAGGCCAAGGAAATCCTGGGCGCCGCCACCGATGTCTATGAGACCGAGCCGGTGCCTGCCGACCACCCGCTGCTGAAGCTGGATAACGCCGTGGTCACGCCGCATATTGCGGCCATGGCGGCGGATAACTTCGCCAGCACCATCAATCAGATGTGGGGCAATATCCACGCCGTGGCCCAGGGCGGCCGGGTGGCGGAGAACGACTTCGTCTGCTGAGCGGCCGGGCGCGGGCTCCGGCCCGCGCCTGCCTTAGATTAGCCGCGCCTCGAAGGGCGGCACGAAATCCGGCGCCTCGAACTCGATGACCCAGAGATCGGGGTCGCGCGCCGTCTGGCGGGCGACATAGGCATCGGCATCCGGCTCCGGCACCGGGTCCTTGCCGGTGCCGCGCAGCCAGGCGGGGCGGCCCTCCGCGTCCCGCGTCTGGGCCAGCACCACGCAACCTTCCCGCCCCCGCAGCACGCAAAGGATGCCGCCCGCATCCTCGTCCCCCTTCCGCAGCACCATGGCGGGGCGCCCGGCCATGTCCGCCCTGCGGATGGCCATGCTGGCCCAGAGGCCAGCCTTCAGTCTTGGTTCCATGCGCGCCAGGGAAGGCTGGCACCAGCCGATGCGCAAGCCCCTTGATGCGGCGGGCCACAGCGGGCATCTGGCGGGTGCGGCACCAACTGGCCGCGCAGGGACCGATCATCGATGGCCAAGACGAGCGACACCACCGCCCCCCGCATGAGCGAGGGCCAGCGCGCCTATGAAGCCAAGCGCGCCGCCAAGGCCGGCAAGACGCTGGAGCAGTGGCTGAAGCTGAAGGCGCAGGAGCGCGAGGCCCTGCTGGCCGCCGCTGCCAAGGCCGCCCCCTCGGCCGAGCCGAAGAAGCAGGGCTTCTTCGCCCGCCTGATGGAAAAGGCCACCAAGCCGCTCTGAGCCGTCTAGAGCATCCGCCGCAACAGCCCGTCGCGGCGGATCAGCCCGTGCCAGACCAGCGCGGCGCCGGCATGCAGCAGCACCAGCAGGCCGAGCGTCAGGGCCACCCAGCCGTGCAAGCTGGTCAGGGCGGGGGCGATGGTCGTGTTCTTCCCGATCAGCACCGGCAGCGGCAGGATACCGAAGAGGCTGGGCGGAAAGCCCCAGGCCGTGGTGGCCAGCATGCCCAGCACCGGCTGCACCAACAGCAGCAGGTAGAGCGCCGCGTGGTTCGCCAGGGCTATGCGGTCCAGGATGGCGGGCTGCACCGGCCCACCAGGGGGCGGCGGGTGGCGCCAGCGCCAGAAAAGGCGAAACAACGTCAGCGGCAGCAGCAGGAAGCCCAGGCTTTCATGCCACATGTAGAGCCGCAGCTTCAGCGCCTCGTCATCCGGCGGTGCCCATCCCAGCCACAGGCCCAATGGCGCGAGGCTCAGCAGCAGCGCCACCGTCAGCCAGTGCAGCAGGCGGGCCGTGCGGGTGTAGCGCATGGCTGAACCCTCCCTGATCGCGGCGCATGCCGACTGGAGCGTCGATCCCGGCAAGCGCTGGGTCAGCATCGCCTTCTGCCAGGATGGTCTCTGGCATGCCGAGGCTCCCGCGCCGGTAGGCGATCCTAGCACATTGGTGCGCCGGTTGCTGGAACACGGTGCGCCGCTGCTGCTCGGGCTCGACCTGCCGCTGGGCCTGCCGCGCGCCTATGCCGCCGGGCGAGGTGAAGCCGGTTTCCTGCCCTTCCTGCGCGGGCTGGCGGACGCCCCGGATTTCTTTCGCGTCGCCGCCGGGCTGGAGGAGGTTTCGATCCACCGCCCCTTCTATCCGGCGCGCGGCACCAAGGGCATGACGCGCGCGGCGCATGCGGCGGCTCTGGGCATGGCGGGCGCGGCGGGGCTCTCCCGCCTCTGCGACCTTGCCACCAGCGAGCGCCCAGCCGGCGCGCCGCTGTTCTGGACGCTAGGCGCCAACCAGACCGGCAAGGCGGCCATCAGCGCCTGGCGGGACTGGCTTTCCCCTGCGCTGGCCTCCGCCGCGCCTTACCGCCTTTGGCCCTTCGAGGGGATGGTGCGGGATCTGCTGGCACCGGGCGTCGCGGTGCTGGCGGAAACCTATCCGGCCGAGGCGATGCGGCATCTTGGCGTGAAGCTCATCGGCAGCAAGCGGGCGCGGGAAGCGCGGCTGGCCGCCGCCCCTTCCCTGCACATGGCCATGGCGCGCCTCGGCGTGCGGCCCGGCGCGGCACTGGAACAGGCGATGGAGAACGGCTTCGGCACGGATGCGGTGGCCGAGGACCGGTTCGACAGCCTGCTCGGGTTGCTCTGCGTGGTCGGCGTGCTGTCAGGGACGCGGCCGGATGTGGTGCCGGAGGACCCCTGGGTGCGGCATTGGGAAGGCTGGGTGCTGGGGCAGGCCGCGATCCCGGCCCACCCCGCGCCCATTCCCTACGCGGCGGGCTTGTAGAGCCCGGCCTCGGTCGCCTGCTGCACCGCCAGCGCGACGGCGAGGTCCAGCACCGGCGTCTCCACCCCCGCCATGCGGGCCATCTCCAGCGGCACGCGGAACATGGCGGCGACTTCCATCGGCCGCCCCAGTTCCAGGTCCTGCAGGATCGAGGCCTTGTGGTTGGAGCGGCTGATGGAGGCCACGCGCTTCTCCACGTCCAGATTCACGTCATGGCCCAGCGCCCGGGCGATGGCGTTACACTCCTGTAGGGCGCGCACCATGGCCGTGCGCACCACCGGGTCCCGCGCCGCGCCGCCGGAACCCATGCGGGAGAGGATGGCGAAGGGCCCGAAGGCGAGGTTCATGGCCAGCTTGGTCCAGATCTCGCCACGGATGTCCTGCGTCACCTCGCCGCCCATGCCGCCCTTCTTCAGAACTTCGGCAATAGCCTCGGCGCGCGGGCTGGCGCTGCCGTCGGGCTCGCCCAGCACCACGCGGTTGGTCGCGTTCTCCACGAAGATATGGCCGGGCTGCTTCACGGTGCAGGCGGAATAGACCACGCCGCCCAGTGTCCGCTCCACGCCTACCGCCTTGCGGATGGCCTCGCCGGGGTCGATCTCCGGCAGGCGGCGGCCATCCAGCGCACCACCATGGCGGTCGAAATACCACCAGGGGATGCCGTTCATCACGAAGGCGACGGTGGTATCCGACCCCAGCAGGGGGCCGATCGCCTCCGCGACGCTGGGCAGTGCCGGCGCCTTGACGGTGACGATCACCGCATCCTGCACGCCCAGCTCCTGCGGGCTGCCGACGCGGGGGCGCACCTTGTGCGTGCCGTCCTTCGCCTCGACGGTCAGGCCATCGGCGGCCATGGCGTCGCGGTGGGCGCCGCGTGCCACCACGGAGACATCTGCCCCGCCCAAGGCCAGACGCGTCGCCACATGGCCGCCGATGGCGCCGGCGCCGAATACGCAGATTTTCATTCTATGTCCTGTTCTCAGCCCAGCAGTTGCAGCGCGATGCGCGACAGCGCCTCCACCCCCGCCGGAATGCAGCCCTCGTCAGGCTGATACTTGGCGTTATGCAGCGCATCCTGCCGCCCTGGCGCGGAAGAACCAATACGCAGTTGCAGCGCCGGCACCCGCGTCGCGAAAGCCGAGAAGTCCTCGGAACCCATGCTGGGCTCGCCTTCATCGACGAAGTCCATGCCGAACTGGTCCGCCAGCGCGGCCAGGGCCGGGTCCAGCACGCGGTCGCTGTTGACCAGGGGCGGCACCTTGCGCTGGTAGTCCATCTGCGCCTCGACCCGCATGCCGACGGCGATGCCCTCGGCCAGCCGGCGCAGCGCGGCTTCGGCGGTGTCGCGCGCCTCGGGATGCAGGGTGCGGACCGAACCCTTCAGGTGCACACGCTCAGGGATAATATTATAGGTAGTACCGCCGGTGGATTGGCCGATGGTGACAACCGCCGGTTGCAGCGGCTTGACCTCGCGCGAGACCACTGTCTGCGCCTGCGTCACGAAATGCGCCGCCGCCACGATAGGGTCCACCGCCGCATAGGGGTGCGCCGCATGGCCGGACTTGCCGCGAATGATCAGGTCGAACTTGTCCGCCGCCGCCAGGCAGGCGCCGCGCACGTAGCCGAAGCGGCCGGTGGGCATATCCGGATGGTTGTGGAAGCCCAGCGCCATGTCCACGCCATCCATCACGCCATCGGCGATCATGGCATCGGCGCCTTCGAGCGTTTCCTCGGCGGGCTGGAAGACCAGGGCAACGCGTCCGGCGAAATGCGGCGCCAGATCCTTCAACACCGAAGCAACGCCAAGCAGAGTCACAGTATGGATGTCATGCCCGCAGGCATGCATCTTGCCGTCCACCTGGCTGGCGAAGGGCAGGCCGGTTTCTTCATGGATGGGCAGTGCATCCATGTCAGCACGGATGGCCAACGTCGGACCCGGGCGGCCACCCTCGATGAAGCCCAGCACACCCGTGCGGCCGACACCGGTGCGGTGCTCGATGCCAAGCCGGCCCAGTTCGGCGGCCACGATGCCGCTGGTCCGCACTTCCTCGAAGGCCAGTTCAGGATGCGCGTGGATGTCGCGGCGCAGTTCCACCAAGCGCGACGTCAGCGCCGTGGCAGCCTCCCGGACGCGCCGAGCCGGGTCGTTGATCCGTGTAAAATCATCCATGTGTTGCGATCCTGAGAGGAAGGTTCGAGCAAACTGCGCCAGACGCAACTTTCTTGCTACAACGAGCCGAATGAAGTTCTCTTCATCGTGAGCATGCTTATTGCCGTCTCCCGGCGATGATGACATAGGTGGCCTGCTTCACACGAATGGGGGAGGAGGAAGCCGGGCGGGGGCAACGAGGCCCTGGATTTTGCCGTACACGGCGGGATTGTCATCCGCTCCGAATCACGGCACTCCGCGCCACGCAAAGGGCCAAGGCCTAGTTGCGATGACACGATACTGACTCCCACTCACCTTCTTCAAAGCGCTAGGGCGTGCCTGCCGCACGCGGAGGTTCAAGAAAGGATCGGCATGAAAATCAACGCGAAAGACCTTGCCTCTGGCATCTTTCTGTTAGTGCTAGCGGCTCTCGGCCTTTGGCTGAACATGGACCATACACTGGGCAATGCCCGGCGCATGGGTCCTGGTTACATGCCGATGCTGGTGTTCTGGCTGGAACTGGGCCTGGGCGCCATCGTGTTCATCATGGCCTTCTTCGGCGGCACCGATCCGCTGGAACGGTGGACGAAGATCGACTTCGTCACCCTGGCTCTGGCTCTCGGCGGCGGCCTGGTGGCCTACCCGCTCCTGAACGCCGTGCCGGCGCTGTCCAACAACTGGTACGCGCTGGGCATTGCCATCACCATCGGCCTGTTCATCCTGGCCATCAGCCCGGGCTGGCGCGTGCTGGCACTGGTGCTGGCCGGCATGAACATCTTCGGTGTGCTGCTGGACGCGGGCGGGCTCTTCCTCGCCATCGCCGTCATGGTCGTCGTGGCGGCCTTCGCGGACAAGCAGCATCGCCCGCTGGGCGTCGCTGCCTGCGTCGTCTTCCTGATCGCGCTGTGCTGGTGGGTGTTTATCTACGAACTCGACATCCGCGTGAATATCTGGCCGACCTTCTTCTGAGCCGCCAAGGGTAGGGACGACCAATGGATCTCCTCTTCAGTAACCTCGCGCACGGCTTCGGCGTCGCGATGAGCTTCGACAACCTGCTCTTCGCCCTGTTGGGCGCGCTGATCGGCACCGCGATCGGCGTGCTGCCGGGCATCGGACCGGTTGCCACTATCTCGCTGCTGCTGCCGATCACCTTCGGCCAGCCGGCGACCACCGCCATCATCATGCTCGCCGGCATCTATTACGGCGCGCAGTATGGCGGCTCGACCACGGCCATCCTGCTGAACCTCCCAGGCGAGGTCTCCTCCGTCGTCACGACGCTGGAAGGATACAAGATGGCCCGCAACGGCCGCGCGGGCGCCGCGCTGACCATCGCGGCCGTCGGCTCCTTCTTCGCCGGCTCAGTCGCCACCGTCCTGGTCGCGGCCTCCGGCCCGCTGCTGACGGAAGTGGCGCTGTCCTTCGGCCCAGCGGACTACTTCTCGCTCATGTTGCTCGGCCTCATCATCTCGGCCGTGCTGGCGCAGGGCTCCGTGGTGAAGTCGGTGGCCATGGTGGTGCTGGGCGTGGCGCTGGGCCTGGTGGGCACGGACGTGCAGACCGGCCAGCAGCGCTTCACCTTCGGCGTGCCGGAACTGTCGGACGGCCTGAACTTCGCGGCCATGGCTATGGGTGTCTTCGGCATCGCCGAGATCATCCTGAACCTGGAGAAGCCGGAAGTCCGCAGCGTGCTGACCTCCAAGGTCGGCAGCCTCTTCCTGACCAGGGAAGAAGTGAAGCGCGCGACGCCTTCCGTCCTCCGCGGCACCGTGATCGGCTCCGTGCTCGGCATCCTGCCTGGCGGCGGCGCCTCCCTCGCCTCCTTCGGCTCCTATATGATGGAGCGGAAGATGTCGAAGGGCCGGAACGAGTTCGGCAACGGCGCCATCGAAGGCGTGGCCGGCCCCGAGGCGGCCAACAACGCCGCGGCGCAGACCTCCTTCATCCCGCTGCTGACCCTGGGCATCCCCTCCAACGCCGTGATGGCGCTGATGGTGGGCGCGCTGATCATCCAGGGCATCCAGCCCGGTCCGCGCATGGTCGAGGCCCAGCCCGACCTGTTCTGGGGCCTGATCTGCTCCATGTGGATCGGCAACCTGATGCTGCTGGTCATCAACCTGCCGCTGATCGGCATGTGGGTGAAGCTGCTGCAGGTTCCCTACAAGTACATGTACCCGGCGATCCTGACCTTCTGCGCGATCGGCGTGTACTCGATTAACAACAACGTGTTCGACGTCTATTCCACCGTCTTCTTCGGCATCCTCGGCTATGTCTTCAACAAGCTGAAGATGGAGCCGGCGCCCCTTCTGGTGGGCTTCGTGCTGGGCCCGATGATGGAGGAGCATCTGCGCCGCGCCATGCTGCTCTCCCGCGGCAGCCCGACGGTGTTCATCGAGCGCCCGATCAGCGCCGTGCTGCTGGTCATCTGCGCCCTCGCCCTGGGCCTGATGCTGCTGCCCGGCCTGCGCAAGAAGAAGGAAGCCGCGATGGCCGGCTAACCGCCGCCCGCCGCAGCGACCTCCGGCAGCCGCCGGCGAGCCGCCCCGGACATCTGTCCGGGGCGGCTTTTCTTTGTGGCCCACGCTCCTTATGCTTGGCCGCCGCGTCTTCAATAGGATCAGACGAACAAGATGGTCGAAGCCAACTCTCAGCGGATCGTGCCGGTCGTTCTGTCTGGCGGCACCGGTAGTCGGCTGTGGCCTTTGTCCCGTGAAGGATACCCGAAGCAGTTCTGGCCCCTGGTTTCGGCGGATACGACCATGCTGCAGGACACCGTGGCCCGGGCCATGGGCAGCGGGTTCAGCGCACCCATCATCGTCTGCAACCAGGCTCACCGCTTCATGGTGGCCGAGCAGTTGCAGGCGGCTGGGGTGGCCAAGCCGACCATCGTGCTGGAGCCTGTGGCCCGCAACAGCGCGCCGGCCATCGCCGCCGCCGCCCTGATCGCGCATGAACAGGACCCGGGCGCCGTGCTGTGGCTGATGGCGGCCGATGCCGCCATCTCGGACCGCGCCGCGCTCTCGGCCGCGCTGGACCGTGCCGCCGCCGCCGCCCGCGCCGGGCGGATCGTGGCCTTCGGCATGCAGCCCACCTCGCCCGAGACCGGCTACGGCTATATCGAGACCGGCGAATCGCTGGCGGGGCTGGAAGGCGTCTACAGCATCGCCCGCTTTGTCGAGAAGCCGGATGCCGCCACGGCCGAGGGCTTCCTCAGCGGTGGCAGGCACCTCTGGAACTCCGGCATGTTCGTGGCCACCGCCGCGACCCTGCTGGCGGAGCTGGAGCGGCTGGCCCCGTCGCTGCTGGCCGCCGTGCGCAGCGCCGTGGGCGAGGCGACGCGGGACCTGGACTTCATCCGCCTGGCCTCCGAGCCCTTCGAGCGCGCGCCGGACATCTCCATCGACTATGCCGTGATGGAGAAGACCGCGCATGCCGCCGTGGTACCGGCCTCCATCGGCTGGTCCGATGTGGGCTCCTGGAGCGCGCTGTGGGAAGTCTCGGAACGGGACGCGCAGGGCAATGCCACCACCGGCCCGGTGGAGCTGCTGGATGCCAGGAACTGCTACGTGCGCAGCGAGGGCATCCTGACCGCCGTGGTGGGCCTGGAGGATGTGGTGACCGTGGTGACGGATGACGCTGTGCTGGTGATGCACCGCGACCGTTCCCAGGACGTGAAGACGCTGCTGAGCCAGCTCAAGAAGGCCAAGCGGAAGGAAGCCACGGAGCACCGCCGTGCCTACCGCCCCTGGGGCCATTACGAGGGGCTGATCCAGGGCGACCGCTTCCAGGTGAAGAAGATCTCGGTCAAGCCCGGCCAGAAGCTCTCCTTGCAGAAGCACTTCCACCGGGCCGAGCACTGGGTGGTGGTGAACGGCACCGCGATCGTCGAGCGCGACGCCGAGCGTATCCTGCTGCGCGAGAATGAATCGGTCTATCTGCCGCTGGGCTGCGTCCACCGGATGGAAAACCCGGGCATGATCCCGCTGACGCTGATCGAGGTGCAGTCGGGCTCCTATCTCGGCGAGGACGACATCGTCCGCTTCGAGGATACCTACGGCCGGGCCTGAGTGCCCGGCTTGAGCGGGGCTGTCGCATTCGTGACGGCGGCCCCGCCAGGCCTCCCCTACCCTTCCGCCACCGGTCTGCTAAGGCGCGGGCGGAGGATTATCACCATGAAACAACGAATGATCTGTGCCGCTACCCTGGCGCTGGCGGTGCTCGCCGCCGGCACGGTGCGGGCGGATGAGATCACCGAGGGCCTGGACCGCGCGCGGCAGTTGTACGAGCGCGGCGACATTGGCGGCGCGGTAACCGAGACGAATTTCGCGCTGAATGCGCTGCACCAGAAACGCAGCGCCCTCTACAGCGCCCTCTTCCCACCCGCCCCCACCGGCTGGACGCTGGAGGAAAGCGACGACGACGGCGCCGGCAGCGCCCTGGCGGCGCAGATGCTGGGCGGCGGCGTGATGGTGGAGCGCAGCTATACCCGGGGCGACGACAACAGCATCAAGGCCACCGTCATCGTGGACAGCCCGATGATCCAGGCCCTGGCTTCCATGGTGAACAACCCGGCCATGCTGGGCAGCGGGGCGAAGCGGGTGCGGATCGGCAGTGACAATGCCGTGCTGCAACGTGACGGCGAGGATGCCGACCTGACGCTGGCGCGCGGCAATGTCGCCATCAAGCTCGAAGGCACCGGCATCAAGGACGTCGAGATCCTGACACAGATCATGAAGGGCTTCGACCTGGCGAAGCTGGCGAACCCGCAGGGGAAGTAGCCGCGCCCAGCGCCATGGCCCGCACCGCCTCCGGGCTCTGCCCCACCTCGCGCAGCGCCGCCAGAGTGGGTGCATTGTCGCGCTTGGACAGGCGCTTGCCATCCGGCCCCAGCAGCAGCGGGTGGTGGCGGTAGCGCGGGGCCGGCCAGTCCAGCAGCGCCTGCAACAGCCGGTGCAGGTCGGTGGCCGGCAGCAGGTCCTCGGCCCGTGTCACCAGCGTCACGCCCTGCAACGCGTCGTCATGCGTGACGCAGAGGTGGTAGGAGGCCGGGATATCCTTGCGCGCCAGCACCACGTCGCCGAAGCGGGCGGGGTCGCAGCGCAGCCGCCCCCGGCCTGCCTCCTCGAAGAACAGCGGGCCATCCAGCCGGGCCAGCGCCGCCGCCATGTCCAGCCGCAGGGCATAGGGCTGGCCAGCGGCGATGCGTGCCGCGCGCTCCCGCTGCGAAAGGCGCCGGCAGGTGCCGGGGTAGAGCAGCCCATCCGGCCCATGCGGCGCGTGACCGATGGCCGCGACCTCCCGCGCGATATCGGCGCGGGTGCAGAAGCAGGGATAGAGCAGGCCCATTCCTTCCAGCCGGTCCAGCACCGCGCGGTAGTCCGGCAGGTGGCGGGACTGGATGCGCGGTTCGCCATCCCAGTCCAGGCCCAGCCAGCGCAGGTCCTCCAGGATGCCTTCGGTATATTCCGGGCGGCAGCGGACGGGGTCGATATCCTCGATCCGCAGCAGGAAGCGCCCGCCCGCCTCCCGCGCCGCCTGCCAGCCCAGCAGCGCGGAATGGGCATGCCCCAGGTGCAGCCGCCCGGTGGGGCTCGGGGCGAAGCGGGTTACGACGGTTGCGGCCATGCCTGATCGCGCGTAGCGGAGAGCCCCGCACCACAGCAAGAGGAAGGGCAGCGGATGGCCAGGATCACCGGACCGAAATGGGGCCCCAGGGATGGCGGCGCGCCGAAGATGATCGTCTTCCTGCTGCATGGCCTGGGTGCCGACGGCAATGACCTGATCGACCTGGCGCCCTCTTGGGGCAACACGGTGCCGGATGCCGTCTTCCTGGCCCCCCACGCGCCGGAGCCGTATGACGATGCGCCCATCGGCCGGCAATGGTTCAGCCTGACCGACCGCTCGGCCCCGGCACGGCTGGCCGGCGCGCAGGTGGCGCGGCCGGCGCTGGATGCCATGATCGACGAGGCCTGCGCCACCTATGGCCTGCCAGCCTCCGCCGTGGTGCTGATGGGCTTCAGCCAGGGCGCGATGATGGCGCTCTATACCGGCCTGCGGCGGGCGGAACCGGTGGCCGGCATCATGGCCTATTCCGGCATGCTGATCGGCGCCGAGACCCTGGCGGAAGAGGTGGTCAGCCGCCCGCCGGTGCTGCTGGTGCATGGGGAAGTGGACGAGGTGGTGCCCGCCGCCGCCAGCCGGCAGGCCGAATCGGCGCTGCGGGCGGCGGGGGTGCCGGTGGAATCCACCTTCTCCCCCAGGCTTGGCCACGGCATCGACGATGCCAGCCTCTCCATCGGCGCGCTTTTCCTGCAACGGGCGGCGGCGGGAATCCCCGGCGCGTGACAGCGCCATGAAACCGGCGAGGCCCGATATTGCACGGGCCTCGCCGACCTGCCATGAATTTGCATACACCGACGGCGCCACGACATCTGGGGCTCGTCCGTTCGGTTCAGCCCCAGAGCTTGAGGCGCGCGGCCTGAAAAGGAGCAGCGCTTGCCTGACGGGTTGATGTCCGCGGGGAGCCAAGGGTTCCCTGCCCTGGTGCTGAACGCGGATTTTCGTCCGCTGTCGTACTATCCGCTGTCGTTATGGTCCTGGCAGGACGCGGTGAAGGCCGTGTATCTCGACCGCGTCTCGGTGCTGTCGGAATACGAGACCGAGGTCCGCTCCCCCAGCCAGATCATCCGCCTGCCGAGCGTCATCGCGCTGAAGGAATACATCCCTTCCGCCCGGCGCCCGGCCTTCACCCGCTTCAACGTCTTCCTGCGGGACCGCTTCTCCTGCGTCTATTGCGGGGAGGAGATGCCGACCCACGATCTGACCTTCGACCATGTCATCCCCCGCTCCCGCGGCGGGCGGACGAGCTGGGAGAATGTCGTGACCGCCTGTGGCCCCTGCAATCTGCGCAAGGGCAACAAGCTGCCACGAGAGATCAAGATGTTCCCGCGCCAGGAGCCGCGCCAGCCGACGAGCTGGGAGTTGCAGGAAAACGGCCGCGCCTTCCCGCCCCATAGCCTGCACCAGAGCTGGCGGGACTATCTTTACTGGGATAGCGAGCTGGAAGGCTGAGGGCGGGTCACAGCCGGAAGATCCGGGTGCTGTCCGGTGCCTCGTCCGGCGCGGCGGCGGGGGGTGGCGGCGCTTCCGTGCCACGCAGCACGCGCGTCACCTGAAGCGCGAAGCTGACCAGGAAGAGCCGCGCGACATCCGCCTGTTCCGCCCCGTGCCGCGTGAAAAGACCGACCGAGACCAGGCCGCCTTCCACGCCGGTGGTGCAGCTCATCATGCGCGTGACGGGCGTGTTTCCGCCCGGGGCCTGCAGCCGCAGGTCCGAGCAGCGCAGCTCCCGCGGGCGCCCGGGGGCACCAACGCCGAAATCCGGCACGCGGGTCAGCCCGCCGCCGCCGGCCCCCGCCTGGGCGGCTAGCGCCAGCAGGTTGGTGACATCCCGCACCGCTGGCGAATCCGGCCCATCCGGCAGCGGCGGCACCTGCGGCGGGCCGATCAGCACCTGCGCCATGGAGCCGGAGGCACGATGCACGTAACGGGCCCGCCAAGTGTGGTTGGGCTCCGTCCCCCTGGGATTGGGGATGGATTCCTGCAGCTCGAAGCCATCCAGCGACTGTGGCAGGCGGGCCACCACGGTGAGCAGCGCCGGGTCCGGCCCGGCGGGCGGGGTGGCGCAGGCCGCCAACAGCGACAGGGTCAGGCCAGCGGCGACGCGGGGCAGGAAGCGCATGGCCCCATCCTCGCATGGGCGGAGGCCGGGCGTCAGCCCTGTGCCGGTGCCGCTTCGTTCACCTCCAGCGGCGCGCGCCCCAGAGCGCGAAGCCACCCAGGCCCAGGGCATAGATGAGGTTCATCCCCGCCATCGAGATCGGCAGGCCCGGCACCAGATAAGTGGGATCGTCACAGGGTTTGGCCGGGCGCGGGGTGAGGCTGGCCATCATCTCCTCCACGCTCTGGCCGGCGCTGGCGCTGGGCGCCAGGCAGCCCGGCAGCGGCGAGGGCCACCACTTCGCCTCCACCCCCAGATGCACCACCGCGAAAGCGCCGGAAGCCAGGATGGCGAGGCCTGCCAGCGCCAGCATCAGCCGGCGCGGCAGAAGATAGGCCAGCAGTGCCAGCACCGCTGCCACCCAGTAGGGCCAGCGCTGCCAGAGGCAGAGCAGGCAAGGGTTCAGCCCGCCCCAGCGTTCCGTGGCCATGGCGAGGAGCGGCGCGGCGGCAGCCAGCAGGGCGATCAGCAGAGGCATGGCCGTCTTGTCGCGCCGGATTCGTGGGCCAGCAAGTGACGAAGGGTAATCTCAGACGCTGTCCAATGTCTGGTCCATGGCACGGGACGGCTCGGCACAGCCTGCCTCCCCCACCACCTTGGCCGGCACTCCCGCCACGGTGGAGCCCGAGGGCACCGGCTTCAGCACCACCGAGCCGGAGGCGACGCGGGCGCAGCAGCCGACCTCGATATTGCCCAGCACCTTGGCCCCCGCGCCGATCAGCACGCCATGCCGGATCTTGGGGTGCCGGTCGCCGCTTTCCTTGCCGGTGCCGCCCAGCGTCACGCCTTGCAGAATGGAGACATCGTCCTCCACCACCGCCGTCTCGCCCACCACCAGCCCCGTGGCATGATCCAGGAAGATACCCTTGCCGATGCGCACGCCGGGATGGATGTCCGTCTGGAACACGACGGAGGAGCGGGATTGCAGCCAAAGTGCGAAATCGCGCCGCCCTTCGTTCCAGAGGTGATGCGCCAGCCGGTGCGCGGCCAGGGCATGGAAACCCTTATAATAGAGCAGCGGCTCCATCGCCCGGAGGGTGGCCGGGTCGCGGTCCACCACGGCCATGATGTCCGCCCGCACCGCCAGCGCCAGCGCCGGCTGTTCGGTCAACACGCGTTCCAGGCTGCGGCGCAGCAGGGTGGCAGGCAGGTCGGAATGGTCCATCCGGTCCGCCACGCGGCTGGCCAGGGCCGATTCCAGCGTCTCGTGCTGCAACAGCGCCGCGTGCATGAAGCCCGCCAGTTCCGGCTCCCGCCGCGCCGCGTCCTCGGCTTCCCGGCGGATGCGGGACCAGACAGGGTCCAGCCCCGCCATGCCGGAGGCCGGGATATCGAGGGCGGGACGGTGGGTGGCGTGCTGGGTCATCGTGGCAGCCTCTCGGGCGGGTCGGGCATATATGGCCCGGCGGAGGGTCGTTTTCAGCATAACACGCGGCCCCAGCGGCGCCATGCAACGTGTTTCGATAGCAGAGGCTCTTGAAATCGGCCCCAAAGGCTGGGAGAAGAGCGCCACGCACCGTGCGGGTGTGGTGGAATGGTAGACGCGGCGGACTCAAAATCCGCTTCTGGTGACAGAGTGTCGGTTCGAGTCCGACCACCCGCACCAAATTTCCTCCGAACAGGTGGCTTGTGCTGCGGACTTATCTGCCGCTGCTGGCGGCGATCGTGCTGGAGGTCATCGCCACCTCCGCGCTACAGGCCTCGCAGCAATTCACCCGGCCATGGCCGACGCTGCTGATGGCGCTGGGCTACCTGGGTGCCTTCTTCTTCCTCTCCCTGGCCCTGCGCGGCATTCCGGTCGGCGTCGCCTACGCGATCTGGAGCGGCCTCGGCATCGTGCTGATCTCCGCGGTGGGCTGGGTCGGCTTCGGGCAGAAGCTGGACCTGCCCGCGATCTTCGGCCTCGGGCTGATCCTGGCCGGAGTGCTGGTGGTGAACCTTTTCTCCAACAGCGCCCGCCATTGAAAAAGGGGGCCGAGGCCCCCCTTCCCGTCCTCAGTTCTTGCCCATATGGATGGGCGGCGTCAGGTCGTCAGGCAGCGGGCAGACATACGGGTCGGCGGCGGTGCGCTCGGCCAGGTCGGCCTTGGCGGCCTCGATCAGCTTCGGGTCGCGCAGCGCATCCACCGCCACGCCGGCCATGATCTTGGCCACATGCACCATGCCCTTATGCGCCAGCGGGGACTTGCCCTGCGCCGTGAGCTGCCAGGAATGCCCCGGCGTGCCGATGGCATAGGTCGCGCCGCGCGCCTGCACCGTCGGCACCACCCAGGAGACATCGCCCACGTCGGTGGAACCCACCATGGCGGCACCCTTGGCTTCCAGCGGAATGATCTGGTCCGCCAGCGGCACGCCGCGCCGCACCGGCACGCCCATGCGCTTGAAGGCGGAGGCGATATCCTCTGGCGTCAGGGTCTTCTGGATCTCGGCGGCGAAGGCACGGTCCTCGTCGTCGAAGGGTGGCGGGCCAAGGCGCTCGATGTTGTTCTGCATCGCGCGCTCCAGCGGGCTATTGCCCAGCAGGTTGGAGACGGCGGAGACAGTCTTGGTGGTGACGGTGGTTTCCGTCATCAGCGCGGCGCCATCGGCGATCTTGCGCACGCGCTCCACCAGGGCGCGCAGGCCCGGCAGGTCGGTGGCGCGGATCAGGTAGCGCACGGTGGCCTTGCCCTGCACGACGTTGGGCGCAATGCCGCCGGCATCCAGATAGGCGTAATGGATGCGCGCGTCGCTCGGCATATGTTCGCGCATGTAGTTGACGCCGACATTCATCAGCTCGATGGCATCGAGGGCCGAGCGGCCCAGATGCGGCGCGGCGGCGGCATGGCTGCTGCGGCCGGTGAAGGTGAAGTCGATGCGGGTATTGGCCAGCGAATTGGCCTCGTTCACCGCCGCGAAGGGCGCCGGGTGCCAGGAGATGGCGATGTCCACATCCTTGAAGGCACCGTCCCGCACCATGAAGGCCTTGGCGGCACCGCCTTCCTCGGCCGGGCAGCCGTAGTAGCGCACACGGCCCTTGATGCCGTTCTTCTCCAGGTAGTCCTTCACCGCCGTGGCGGCCAGCATGGCGCCGGCGCCCAGCAGGTTATGGCCGCAGCCATGGCCGTGGCCATCGCCCGGCAGCGGGCGGTGCTCGGCCACGCCGGCTTCCTGGCTCAGGCCGGGCAGCGCGTCGTATTCGCCGAGAATGGCGATGACGGGGCCGTCCTCGCCCGCCTCGCCCATGATGGCGGTGGGAATGCCGGCCACATTCTCGGTGATGCGGAAGCCATGCGCTTCCAGCGTCTTCTTGTGCTCGGCCACCGAGCGATGCTCGTTATAGGCCAGTTCGGGCATACCCCAGACGGTGTCGCTGAGCTCGATGAAAGGCTGCTGGCGGTCGTCGACGAGACGCCAGATTTCTTCGGTGTTCTGCATGGGGCACTCCTTGGACCGGCGGCGGCGACAGGGGCCGCCCGACTGGTGCCAAAACTTGCGCCTGAAGCCCCAGCTTGTCGAGCCACCCGCCCGCCGCCTCATCCCATGGCCGGGACGATGCGTTATGCCCCGGCAAGATGGATGGAAGGCCCACATGGGATGATGAAGCTGTTCCTCGACCTTGATGGTGTCCTGGCCGATTTCGACAGTGGCGTGCGGCAGGTAACCGGCCGGCGGCCGGAGGAGCTGCCGCTGAAGACCATGTGGGGCGCGCTGGCCAAGGCGCCGAAATTCTTCGAGACGCTGGAATTCATGCATGATGCCGAGGTGCTGTGGAAATTCTGCGCGCCGCACCACCCCACCATTCTGACCGGCCTGCCGTTGGGCAGTTGGGCGCCGGCGCAGAAGACGCGCTGGGTGGCGCGGATGCTGGGGGCGCATGTGCCGGTCATCACCTGCATGAGCCGCGACAAGCCGCGCTGGTCCGGCCCCGGGCATGTGCTGGTGGATGACCGCGCTTCCGCCCGCGAGGGCTGGGAAAGGAAGGGCGGCACCTTCATCCACCATGTCTCGGCGGAGGAATCCATCGCGGCCCTGCGCCGCCTCGGCTTCACCGGAGAGATGGTGCCGGGCTGAGCCGCTTCAGCGGAACTGCTGCGGCGAAAGGCGGATGCGGTGGCGCTCCACCGGCTTCCAGCCGTGCCGGCGGATCACCTGATTGCTTTCCACCGGCTTGCGCCCCTCGGCCAGGGACCAGGTGAGATGGTAGGTGGAGCCATCGGGCCGGTCTGTGGTGCCGCCGATCTCCACCACCAGCGCCTGCACCCCGGCGCCGTCATCGGCCATGCCGACCACTTCGGCCTCGGTGGCGGGCGGCAGGGTTGGGCGGGACCGCAGGCCCGCCTGAAGCGTCACATGGTCCGCCACCACCCGGCCATAGGCGGGAGGGAAGGCGCGCAGCAGCGCCGCGCGGTCCTCCTTGTCCAGCATCCAGCCGACGATATGGCCGGGCATGGCCTTTCCCTACCCCGCTCCGGCCAGGGCTGTGAGGCGCGACAGGCCGCGGGCATCCGCCAGCACCGCGGCGAGTTCCGCGCGGTTCAGGCCGCGCAGGGCTTCCTCCAGCGATTCCGCTTCCTCCGCCTTGGCCAGCCCCACCAGCAGCGTGGCATCGAAGGGGTCCTGGCGCGGGCGGCGCGGCGCCGGCAGCATGCGCCGGTGCGCCTCCAGCAGCGCCGGCTCATGGAACAAGGCCTGCGGCCCGGGCAGCGCCGGCACTTCCTCCCGCTGCCGGCGGAAGGCGACAGCATCGGTCAGCACCTTCGGTGTCTCGCTTTCTTCCGGCACCAGCAGCAGGCCGAGGCGGCGCAGGCCCAGGCCCAGGTCGCGCCGCGCCGTCAGGGAGGCCAGCGGAATGGCCAGCGCGAGGCCCAGCACCACCGGCGACATCCAGAGCGCCAGGTAGGGCGAGACCAGCCAGGCCACCGCGCCAAAGGCCAGGCCGAAGGCGGTATGCCGCCAATAGAGCTTCACCACCTGGCTGAAGGGCATGGAGCCATCGTCGCGCCGCTGCGCCGACCAGCCGGAATCCCGGCCCATAAGGATGGAGAAGACATCCAGCGACTGCGTCAGCATCGTCACCGGCGCCAGCAGGCCGGCGATCACCGTCTCCAGCAGCATGGAGATCAGGGTGCGGATGGCGCCGCCGCAGCCGCGCCGGTCCCGCGCGTGAAAGAGCAGCGCGATCCAGGCCATCAGCTTGGGTGCCAGCAGCAGCGCCATGGTGCCGATGAACAGCCACATGGCGCGCACCGGATCGACCGTCGGCCATTCCGGGAAAAGGCTGGGCCCCGCTGGGAAGTATTCCGGCCGGATGAAGCGCGCCTGCAGGGAGAGCAGGATGCCCGCGAAAAGAAAGACCAGCCAGATCGGCGCCGTGATGTAGGAGCCGATGCCCGTCATCAGGTGCAGGCGGCTGACCCAGTGGAGGCCGCGCGTCGGCAGCACCGCCATGTGCTGCAGGTTGCCCTGGCACCAGCGGCGGTCGCGCACCGCGAGGTCCATCAGCGAGGGCGGGCTTTCCTCATAGGAGCCGCGCAGCCAGGGCACCATGTGGATGGCCCAGCCGGCGCGCCGCATCAGCGCCGCCTCGACGAAGTCATGGCTGAGGATATGGCCGCCCCAGGGCTTGCGGCCATGCAGCTCCGGCAGGCCGGCGGCGCTGGCGAAGGCCTCGGTGCGGATGATGGCGTTGTGGCCCCAGTAATTGCCCTCCGCGCCATGCCACCAGGCGATGCCTTCCGCGATCAGAGGGCCGTAAACCCGCCCGGCGAATTGCTGCATGCGGGCAAAGAGCGTGCTGCCGCCGGTGATGATCGGCAGCGTCTGGATCAGGCCGACATCGTCGTGCCGCTCCATGGCATCGGCCAGCCGCATGATGGTATCGGCGGTCATGACGCTGTCGGCATCCAGCACCAGCATCTGCGGATAGGCCCCACCGAAGCGGCGTACCCATTCCGCGATATTGCCTGCCTTGCGCTCGATGTTCTTGGGGCGGCGGCGGTAGAAGATGCGCGCCTCGTCGCCCGTGCGGCGGCGCAGGTCCAGGAAGGCGGCTTCCTCGGCGATCCAGGCGGCGGGGTCGGTGCTGTCGCTGAGGATGAAGATATGGAAGCGGTCCATCGCCCCCGCTTCCGTCAGCGAGGTATGGATGGCCTGCAACCCGGCCATCACCCGGCCGGGGTCCTCGTTATAGGTGGGCATCAGCAGCGCGGTGATGCCGCGCGGCATGGGCGGCGGCCCTTCGGCCTCAATGCCCAGGCGCCTGTCCGGCCCCAGCAGCAGCCGCACGAAGCCGCAGCAGGCGCTGACGAAGGAGAGCGCGATCCAGGCGAAGAGCACCACGAAGAGCACCAGCACGATGCCTTCCAGCACCGTGGGCTTGCCGCTGTTCAGCACCAGCGACATCTCGCGCGCCGCGAAGAGGGTCAGCAGGATGGCGAGGCCCACCACCAGCAGGCGCCGCAGCCAGCTGGCCGCGGGGCGCGAGGGCAGCCCGCCGGGCCGCCGCG
>NZ_JACTUZ010000061.1 GCF_014490445.1 Pseudoroseomonas ludipueritiae
CGCCGCCCCTGCGCCCCCGCCCCGCCGCCAGCGCCGCGCCGGTGGACGATGCCGCGCTGGCCGGCCCGGTCTTCGCCGCGCTGACGGAAGCCGGCTTCACGCCCGTGGCTTTCCGGCTGGATGGCCAGTTGGCCGAGATCGCGGTGGAGGGCGGCCGCTTTCCCGGCCAGCCGCAGGTGGCGGCGCGGGTGCTGCGCGCCACCCAGCCGCTGCTGCCTGCCCAGGTGGAAATGCTGCGCATCCGCTGGTGGCAGGCGGGGGTGGAGATCGCGGTGCTGGATATCCCCCGCGCCGTGCTGGAAGCCACGGCCACCGGCCGCGCCAGCCCGGAGGAGGCCTGGGCCACCGCCTTTCCCCGCCCCGCCACCGGCGACATCCCGCCCGGCAGCCTGGAGCCCGGCGGCGTCGCCTGGGACTGGGGGGTGGAGCCGCGCCTTTCCCTGCAACTGGGCGACCCGACGCGCACCCTGCGCTGGCAGACCGGCGTGGCGGCGGGCGGGCAGGTGGCGCTGGGCGCGGGCTTCCGGCTGGCGGGCAGCGTGCAGCAGGTGCTGCTGGGCAACCTGGACGATGGCCCGCCTTCCGACAGCCAGTTGCCGCATGTGCGCACCGACTATGGCCGCTATGCCGCCGAGGGAAAGACCTCCATCCCTGGCCTCTACGCCGAGCGCATCTGGAACCTGGCGCCCGATGTTTTCGCCCGCGCCACGCTGGGCTGGCTGGAGCCGATGTTCGGCGGTGCCTCGGGCGAGGTGCTGTGGCGGCCCTTCGACCGCGGCTTTGCCCTGGGCCTGGACCTGAACTGGGTGCGGCAGCGGGATTTCGACGGCGGGCTCGGCTTCCGCAACTACAGCACCACCACCGGGCATCTCTCGCTCTATGCCGATTTGCCCTTCTTCAACCTCTACGGCGTGGTGCGGGCGGGCAAGTACCTGGCGCGGGACTGGGGCGCGACCTTCGAGCTGGGCCGCCGCTTCGCCAGCGGCATCGAGGTCGGCGGCTTCGCAACCTTCACCAATGTCTCGGCGGCGCAATTCGGCGAGGGCTCCTTCGACAAGGGCATCTATGTCCGCATCCCGCTGAACCTCTTCGGCGCCGAGAGCCGCGGGCGCGGCGGCGTGCTGATCCGCCCGATCCAGCGCGACGGCGGCCAGCGCCTGTCGGTGGACAATCCGCTCTGGGAAGTGACGCGGGACGGGCGGGCGGCGAGCCTGCGGGACGGCATCGCCGGCTTCGCGCGCTGAGGCGGCGGCCTGGCCCCTCACGGCCTCCTGACCGGCCGGGGCTTCCCTGGCCGGGAGAGGCTGCCCCATATGGTTGATAGAACAAGAACCGGAGGACCGACATGAACGGCGATGACCTCGCGCGGCGGATAGGGGCTCTGCGGGCCGATGGCCGGGGCCTGTCCAAGCTCTCGCTGCTCTGGAAGCAGAAGCAGGCTTCTTCCGGCACCACCGGGGCGGATTGCGCCAGGATCGCCCGCGACCCGCTGCGCCGGCTGGAACCGCTGCGCCGGCGCACGGCGGCCACGCGCTAGGCCATCAGGGGCGCCGGGTCACAGCAGAAAGCCGATCCAGCGCCCCGACAGCACCGCGCCCACCCAGGCCAGCAGCGAGAGCAGGGCCGGCAGGCGCAGTGCCGCCCCGGCCTCGCCGCCCGCAAGGGCCCGCTTCCAGGCCGGGTTGAGGTGCAGCGCCAGGATGTTCAGCAGGCCGAGGGCCAGCAGCCCCAGCTTCAGCAGAAAGGCCGGGTTATCGAGATAAGCGCCCGGCCGCGTGCTGAAGAGCAGGAAGCCCGTGGCCGCCGCCAGCCCCAGCCCGCAACCCGCCATCCGCCAGAGCGGCGGCGCCAGCACCGCCATGGGCGCCGCGCGGAACAGCCCCAGCATCCGCAGATCCAGCGTGGCGATGCTGCCCAGCAGCAGCCCGATGCCCAGGATATGCGCCGCGTTCACCAGCGGGTAGGCTAGGGCGGACTGCCGCAGCGCCACCGCCACCGGCCATTGCGCCAGCCATTCCACCGGCGCCGGCGCTCAGCCCTGGATGCGGTCGGGGTAGATGTCGTAGCGGCGCTCGCCCACCGTGATGCGCACCGCCTTCATCCGCTTCTCCCCGGCCTGGAGGGAACGGTTGCCCAGCGCCACCACCGCGTCGCCCGGCTTGGCCGAGCCTTCGGTGAAACCGGCGCGGGCGGTCTGGCTGGGATTGCCCAGCTCGACGATCCAGACGCCGTCCCGCGCCGTTTCCACCCGCAGCGTCGGGTGCGGCTGGCCGATATAGATCTCGCGGATGGTGCCGCGCAGCTCGTGCTGCTCGCCTTCCGCCCAGGACCAGCCGTGATGCGCGGCGGCGCCCGTCGCCCCGAGCGCCGCGACAACAAGGCCAGCGCCGAGGCGCCGTCCGAACCGGTGCAGAGCCATGATCCTGCCTCCCGCCTGAAGGGTGGATCACGGGCATGTAGGGATGGCGCGGCCGGTGTCGATGCCGCGCCGTGTCACGCCTTCGCGGGCGCGGCCTCCCCAAAGGCCTGGCGCAGGGCGGCGATATCCAGCTTCACCATGCCCATCATGGCCCGCATGGCGCGGCCGGCGGCGGCGGTATCGGCATCGCCCAGCATCTCGATCAGCGGCTGCGGCACCACCTGCCAGGAGAGGCCGAAGCGGTCCGTCAGCCAGCCGCATTGGTCGGGCTGGCCGCCTTCCAGCAGCCGGTGCCAGAAATGGTCCAGCTCCCCCTGGTCGGCGCAGCGCACGGCCAGGGAGACGGCGGGGGTGAAGCGGTGGTGCGGGCCGCCGTTGAGGCCCATCAGGCTTTGCCCGTCCAGCGTGAAGGGCACCACCAGCGGGCGCCCCTGCGGGTCCGGCCCGGCCTCGCCGACACGCAGCATCGGCCCGATGGCGGCCTCGCGCCCGGCGGCGCGAAAGGTGGCGACATAGAATTCCGCCGCTTCCTCCGCCTGCCCGTCGAACCAGAGGCAGGTGGTGAGGCGCGATAGGGTGCAGGACATGGGCTCAGCGCCCGGCCGCTGCCGTGGCGGCCTCGAAGGCGGCCAGGTCCATCCACATCACCTCCCAGATATGGCCATCCGGGTCCTCGAAGCTGCGGCCATACATGAAGCCGTGCTCCTGGCGCGGGCCCGGGTCGGCCTTGCCGCCGGCGCCGGTGGCCTGTTCCACCATGCCATCCACGGCCTCCCGGCTCTCGGCGGAAAGGGCCAGCAGCACCTCGGAGTTGGCGCGGGCATCGGCGATGGCCTTGGGCGTGAACTGGCGGAACTTCGGGTGGGTCAGCAGCATGACGTGGATGCTCTCCGAGATCGTCATGCAGGCGGCGGTGTTGTCGCTGAAGCGCGCGTCCTTCACGGCGCCGATGGCCTCGTAGAAGGCGATCGACTGCGTCAGGTCGCTGACGGGCAGGTTCACGAAGATCATGCGGGCCATGGTTTCCTCCTTCTGTGGTTGTTGACGTTGCCGATCAGGCCCCGATTCGGTTATTAAAAGCAACCATGAAGTTAGAAAAAGTGACTGAAGGGGCCAAGCCCCCTCAGCGCCGCTGGTACGAGGATGCCTGCGCCGCCGCCCATGGGCTGGATCTGGTGGGGGAACGCTGGGCGCTGCTGGTGATGCGGGAGCTGATCTTCGGCCCCCGCCGCTTCGGTGAATTGCGCGCCAGCCTGCCCGGCATCAGCGCCAATGTGCTGACCCAGCGGCTGGAGGGACTGGAAGCCGCCGGCATCCTGGAGCGGCGCCGCCTGCCGCCGCCTGCCAATGCCCCCGTTTATGCGCTGACGCCCTGGGGGCTGGAAAGCGAGCCGGTCTTCCAGGCCCTGGGCCGCTGGGCCGCGCGCTCCCCCTTCCATGACCCGGCGCTGCCTTTCAGCGCCGCCTCCCTGCTGCTCTCGCTGCGCACCATGCTGGACCCGGCGCGGGCGGCGGGCATCGAGTCGCGAATCGGCTTCCGGCTGGAAGGGCAGGATTACCTTGCGCGGCTTTCCGGCGGGTGGATCGAGATCGCCGCCGGGCCGGTGGAAGGCGCCGACCTGCTGCTGGAAGGCGCGCCGCGCGCCATCGCCGCCGCCATCTATGGCGGCCAGCCCTGGGCGGCACTGGAAGCGGCCGGCGCCCTGCGCCTCAGCGGCGACCGTGCCCTGGCCGGGCAGTTGCCCAGCCTCTTTCCCCTGCCACCCAAGGCACCGCCGCCCGCCACCGCCGATTGACAAGCTGGCGCCGCGGCGGCCACAGGCCATTGCGGGGGCGGACCACGCCGCCGGGCCGCCAAGGCCCTTGTTTCTGGCCCGCCGCTGGTCTCAACCGGGGCGCAAGAACCCTCCCGCCGCCGGGCAGGGGACATGGGAGCAAACGACGCATGCACCGCCGCACCCTTCTGGCTTCTGGCCTCGCCGCCGGCCTGGCCCTGCCCGGCCTCGCCCGCGCCCAGAACGCGCCCCTGAAGCTGATCGTGCCCGCCCCGCCGGGCGGCCCCACGGACATCCTGGCCCGTGCCCTGGCGGACAAGGCCCAGGTCTCGCTGGACCGCCCGGTGGTGGTGGACAACCGCGCCGGCGCCGGCGGCATCATCGGCACCGAGGCCGCCGCGCGTTCCGCCCCCGACGGCAATACGCTGGTGCTGGGCCACAACCAGACCCATGCCAGCAACCAGTCGATGATGCAGCGCCTGCCCTACCACGTCACCGACAGCTTCGCTCCCGTGGCCAAGCTGGCCACCGTGCACCACGCCCTGGTGGTGCCGGCCAATGCGCCGGACAAGACGCTGGCGGATCTCATCGCGCGCGGCAGGAAGGAGCGGCTGACCTACGCCTCCTCCCAGGCCGGCTCCGCCAGCCACGTGATCTCCGAGACGCTCTCGCGCCGGGAGAAGCTGGACGCCACCCACGTGCCCTATCGCGGCGCTGCCCCGGCGGCGACCGACACGGTGGCCGGCATCGTGAATTTCTACGTGGCCACCTTCCCCTCCGTGGCGCCGCTGGTGCGCGAGGGGCGGCTGCGCGCGCTGGAAATCGGCGCCCCCGCGCGCCTGAAGGACTTCCCGGAGATCCCGACCGCCGCCGAGGCCGGCGCACCCTACCTGGCGGTGGATGCCTGGTTCGGCCTCTTCGCCCCCGCCGGCACGGACGCGGCGGTGGTGAAGCGCATCGCCGATGCCATGCTGGCCGCGCTCGGCGAGGCCGATGTGGCCGCCCGCCTCGCCGGCGCCGGCTTCACGCCGGACCCGCTGCCGCCGGCTGAATTCGCCACCTTCCAGCGCGCGGAAGTGGAACGCTGGGCGGAAATGGCGCGGCTGACCGGCGTGACGATGGAAGGCTGAGCGGGGGAAGGCTGAGCAGGGAAGGCTGAAGGGGCTCCGCCCCTCCAGACCACCCCGCTGGGGTGACAGTGTCACCCCCAGACCCCGCCATCAGTTTGGTGCTGGTGGCACGGTGGTTCCGCCGGAGGTCATGGACCTCCGGCGACTGCGGCTTCAGCCCACGTGGCCTTTTTCTGAATTCACGGCGCCGGCAGTTCCACGCTCAGCACGCTGCCGCTTTCCGCTTCCGTCACCAGCAGCGTGATGCCATCCGGCGCCATGCAAAGGCCGGTCGGCGAACGCCCGAAGCCGCGGCAGTCGATGGCCAGCACCGGCACGCCGAAGGCATCCAGGCCCCAGACCATGCCATGGCCCGGCTGCGCGACGAAAAGCCGGTCATGCGCGTCCACCGCCAGCCCGGCGGGGCCGGCAATGCCGCCGGGGGCGCGGAAGAACAGGCCTGTCATGCCGGCCGGCGCGTTCTCGTCCAGGGCGAAGCGCCAGACCTCGGCGGAGCCCGCCACCGCCAGGAAGGCATGGCGGCCGCCACGGCCGAGAGCGATGCCGCGCGGGCCGGGGATGCGGCCCATCAACCGGTCCAGCCGGCCATCGGGCCAGAAGCGCCAGAGGCACCCGCCCGCATCCTGCAAGCCGCTGCGGCCGGAGTCGCTCAGCAGCACCTGCCCGCCGGGGCCGGTGGCCACGGCGCCGAGGCCCTTGAAGCCCTCGCCGCCCGCCGTCTCCAGCAGGGGGGCGATGGCGCCGCTGGCGGCATCCAGGCTCATCAGCCCATGGCGGCGGTCGGCCAGCAGCAGGCTGTCGGCGGGGCCGGTGGCGAGGCCGGCGGGCCAGCCCTCGTATTCCGCCACCACCGGCCATTGCGTGGGTGTCACGCGGAAGACGCGGCCGAAGGCGGTGTCCACCGCATGCAGGTTGCCGGCGGCGTCGAAGCAGGGCGCGTCCAGCGCGCTGTCGACCTCCCGCCCGCCGAGATGGGCATCGGCCCAGGCGGTGCGGCGGGGGCTGCGGTGGCGGTCCGGCAGGCGGGAGAGCAGGCGGGGCGAAAGCTCGCGGGGGGCAGGGAAGCTCATGGCGGCGGAAGTGCGCCTGGCGCGGCGGCGCCGCAAGCCCCGCCCGACTTGATCGCGACCCCCCTTCCCTTTTGCCGCCGCCTCGTCCGATGATGCGGGCCGAGAAGAAATGCGGGAGCATGTCCATGGCGAAGTTCGGCCTCAGCCAATCCGTGCGGCGCGTCGAGGACCCCAGGCTGCTGAAGGGGAACGGCCGCTATACCGATGACATCTCGGTGCCCGGGCAGTTGCATGGCTACCTGCTGCGCAGCCCGCATGCCCATGCGCGGATCGTGTCCATCGATGCCAGCGCCGCCCTCGCCCTGCCCGGCGTGCATGCGGTGCTGACGGGGCAGGACTGGCTGGCCGATGGGCTGGGGGAGATCCCCTGCGCCGTGCCGCTGAAGAACCGCGACGGCAGCCTGCGCGCCAATACCCCGCGCTACGGCCTGGCAGTGGAGCGGGTGCGCCACGTGGGCGACCCGGTGGCCTTCATCGTCGCCGACACCGTGCAGCTCGCGCGCGACGCGGCCGAGGCGGTGATGGTGGATTACGATATCCTGCCTTCCGCCACCGACCTCGCCACCGCCACGGAGGCCGGGCAGCCGCAGGTCTGGGACAGCGCCGCCAGCAACATCTGCTTCGACTGGGCGGTGGGCGACCAGGCCAAGACCGATGCGCTCTTTGCCAGCGCGGCGCATGTCACCAAGCTGACGGTGGTGAACAACCGCATCGTCGTGAACAGCATGGAAGGCCGCGCCGCCCTGGCGGAATACGACCCCGCCAGCCGCCGCTTCACGCTGCATGCCGGCACGCAGGGTTCCTGGCTGATCAAGGACCTGCTCGGCAAGTCGGTCTTCCACCTGCCGCCGGAGAATTTCCGCGTCGTCACCCCGGATGTGGGCGGCGGCTTCGGCATGAAGATCTTCCTCTACGCCGAATACGCGCTCTGCTGCTGGGCGGCGCGCCGCCTCTCCCGCCCGGTGAAATGGGCGTCCGAGCGGATGGAGGCCTTCCAGTCCGACACCCAGGGCCGCGCCAACCTGACGGAAGGCGAGCTGGCGCTGGACAAGGACGGCAAGTTCCTGGCGCTGCGCACGCGCAACTACGCCGACATGGGGGCCTATCTCTCCACCTTCGCACCCTTCATCCCCTGCGGGGCGGGCACCAAGGTTCTGGCCAGCGTCTATGGCTTCGAGGCCATCTACGCCAATGTGCTGGGCGTGGTGACCAATACCGTGCCGGTGGATGCCTATCGCGGCGCCGGGCGGCCGGAAAGCAACTACCTGGTGGAGCGGCTGATCGATTCGGCGGCGCGCGAGCTGGGCATGGACCGCATCGAGCTGCGCCGCCGCAACATGGTGCCGCAGAGCGCCATGCCGCATACCACCCCGGTCGGCCAGAACTACGATTCGGGCGATTTCAGCCAGGTGCTGGACAAGGCCATGGCCAAGTCCGACTGGGCCGGCTTCGCGGCGCGGCGCGCGGCCTCGGCCGCCAAGGGGCTGCGGCGCGGCATCGGCATGGCCTATTACCTGGAAGCCACCGGCGGCGACCCCAGCGAGCGTGCCGAGTTCCGCTTCGCCGAGGACGGCTATGTCGATGTGCTGGTGGGCACGCAATCCACCGGCCAGGGGCATGAGACGGCCTATGCCATGCTGACGCACCACCAGCTCGGCATCCCCATGGACAAGATCCGCATCCTGCAGGGCGATTCGGATGCAGCACCTTCCGGCGGCGGCACCGGCGGCGCGCGCAGCCTGTATTCCGAGGGCACGGCGCTGCTCGCCACCGCCGCGACCGTGATCGAGAAGGGCAAGCAGGCGGCCGGCGAGGTGCTGGAAGCGGCGGCGGCCGATATCGAATTCGAGGGCGGGCGCTTCGGCATCGCCGGCACCGACCGCGGCATCGGCATCCTGGAACTGGCGGCGACGCAGCGCGCCCGCGCCGCGCGCGGCGAGAGCGCCACCACCCTGGACGCCGCCGAGGTGGCCGCCGTGCCGCATGGCACCTACCCCAACGGCTGCCACATCGCCGAGGTGGAGGTGGACCCGGAGACCGGCCATATCGCCATCGACCGCTACATCGTGGTGGATGACGTGGGCCATGCCATCAACCCGCTGATCGTGCGCGGGCAGGTGCATGGCGGCGTGGTGCAGGGCATCGGCCAGGCGGTGATGGAACGCACCGTCTATGACCCCGAGACCGGCCAGCTCGTCTCCGCCAGCCTCAACGACTATGCGCTGCCGCGCGCGGCGGATGTGCCCTCCATCGAGGTGGAACTCGTGGAAATCCCCTGCGAGACCAACCCGCTGGGCGTGAAGGGCGCGGGCGAGGCCGGCGCGGTGGGCTCGCCGCCAGCCGTGATGAACGCGCTGGTGGATGCGCTCTCGGTCGATGGCATCACCCATCTGGACATGCCGGCGACGCCGGAAGTGGTCTGGAAGGCGCTGCACGCCGCCTGAAGCCGGATGGCGGGGGGCGCGGCGCGCCCCCCGGCACCGTTACACGCCCTGACATGACGCCGGGGCCTGGGGCGCTCTAGTCTGGCCCCATGATCGTGACCCTGACCCTCAACCCCGCGCTCGATATCTCCACCGCCACCGAGCGCGTGGTGCCCGAACACAAGCTGCGCTGCGATGTGCCGCGCCGGGACCCCGGCGGTGGCGGCATCAATGTGGCGCGGGTGGTGGATGCCCTGGGCGGCGAGGCCGAGGCGGTGTTTCCCGCCGGCGGCCCCACCGGGCAGGCGCTGCTCTCGGCCCTGCGCGGCACCGGGCTGTGGGCCCATGCCGTGCCCATTGCCGACGAGACGCGGCAAAGCTTCACAGTGGCCGAGCGCGTGGAAGGCGGCGGGGAATTCCGCTTCGTGCTGCCCGGCCCGGACCTCAGCGCCGTGGAACTGGATGCCTGCCTCGAGGCGGTGGCCGAACGCGCCCGGGATGCCGATTTCGTGGTGGGCAGCGGCAGCCTGCCGCCGGGCGTGCCGGCGGATGTTTATGCCCGCCTCGGCGCCATGCTGCCCCCGGGCGGCCCCCGCCTGATCGTGGACAGTTCCGGCCCGGCGCTGCGGCAGACGCGCGGCGCCTATCTGATCAAGCCCAGCCTGCGGGAATTGCAGACCCTGGCCGGGCGCGAGTTGCCCGATGCCGCCGCCCGCGTGGTGGCCGCGCGCGGGCTGATGGAGGAAGGGATCGCCGAGATCGTGGTGCTCTCCCTCGGCAGTGCAGGCGCCATGCTGATCACGCGGGAGGAGCAGGAACAGTTCCCCGCCATCCCCGTGCCGGTGCGCAGCACGGTGGGCGCCGGCGACAGCATGGTGGCCGCCATGGCCCTGGCCCTCTCGCGCGGCGAGGCGCCGCGCCAGGCGGTGCGCTTCGGCATGGCGGCGGGGGCGGCGGCGCTGCTGCGCCCCGGCACCCAGCTCTGCCGGCGGGAGGATGTGGAGCGGCTCTTCGCCACCGCCTGAGGCGCGGCCCTTCCCATGCCTGCCCCGCCTGCCTAACTGGAGGGGCAGGAGGAGACGACCCATGGAACAGCCGGCCATTCGCGCCTTCTTCGACGAGCCGACCAACACGGTCAGCTACCTCGTCTGGGACCCCGCCAGCCGCGCGGGCGCGGTGATCGACCCGGTGCTGGGCTGGGACAACCGCTCCGGCGAAGCCGATACCGGCTTCGCCGACCGCATCCTCCAGGCCGCCGCCGAGGAAGGCGTGAGGCTGCAATGGGTGCTGGAAACCCATGCCCATGCCGACCACCTGACCGCCGCCCCCTATTTCAAGGCCCGCAGCGGCGCGCCCATCGGCATCGGCGAGCATATCAGGGAAGTGCAGAAGATCTTCCGCCCGGTCTTCGCCGCCGATGACGTGAAGCCGGATGGCGGTGATTTCGACCGCCTCTTCCGCGATGGCGAGCGTTTTCCGCTGGGGGAGCTGACGGTCGAGGTGCTGCATGTGCCCGGCCATACCCCCGCCGATATCGCCTATCGCATCGGCGACGATGTCTTCGTGGGCGACACGCTCTTCATGCATGACTATGGCACCGCGCGGGCCGATTTCCCCGGCGGCGACGCGCGGCAGCTTTACCGCTCCATCCAGCGCCTGCTGGCCCTGCCGCCGCGGACGCGGCTCTGGATGTGCCACGACTACAAGGCGCCGGGCCGTGACAGCTTCGCTTGGCAAAGCACGGTGGCCGAGCAGCGCGCCCATAACCCGCATGTGAAGGACGGCAAGACCGAGGAGGAATTCGTCGCCTTCCGCACCGAGCGCGATGCCAAGCTGGCCGCGCCCCTGCTGCTGCTGCCTTCCATCCAGGTGAATATCCGCGCCGGCCGCTTCCCCGAGGCGGAAGCGAATGGCGTGCGCTACCTGCGCATCCCCGTCACGCCCAAGGGCTGGAGCCCCGCATGACCGACAGCACCACCCTGGTCTGCCCGCATTGCGACGCGCTGAACCGCGTCCCCACCGCGCGCCTCGCCGATGGCCCGCGCTGCGGCCAGTGCCACCAGCCGATGTTCCAGGCCAAGCCCGTGCCGCTGACGGAGGAGCGTTTCCGCCGCCATGTCGCCCATAGCGGCATTCCGCTGCTGGTGGATTTCTGGGCCTCCTGGTGCGGCCCCTGCCATGCCATGGCGCCGCAATTCGAGGCCGCCGCCCAGGCGCTGGAGCCGCGCATGCGGCTGGTGAAGGTCTCCACCGAGGAAGCGCCACGCCTGGCGCAGGAACTCGGCATCCGCTCCATCCCGACCCTGGCGATCTTCGCCGGCGGGCGGGAAGTGGCGCGGCAGGCGGGGGCCATGCCGGCGGGGCGGATCGTGGGCTGGGCCCAGGGCGCGGTCTAGGGCAGGCCCCGGCCGGGCGGCGGCACCGGCCCGCCCCAGACCAACGGCTCCCGCGCAGCCGCCTCCCGCCAAGGCGATGCCGCCGGGCGCGGCTTTCCCGCCCGCGTGAAGCCCGCCATCCGATGCGGCCTTGCCGCGTTTACAATCCGCCGCGGCGCACAAACTCGTCGTAAGCCCGCTGACGAGCCGCATGGCGGAAGGGGCAGGACATGGCGGAACGGAACACTGGGCTGCCCTTTCCCGGGCATTCCCCTACCCTGGAGGCGGAACTGGCGGCGGCGCGGGGCGAGCTTCAGGCGGCGCGGGAGCGGCTGCGCCAGTTGCTCGACAGCGCCACCGGCCATGCCATCGTGACCCTGGATATCGCGCTGCGGGTGACATCCTGGACCAGGGGCGCCGGGCGGCTGCTGGGCTGGCAGGCCGGCGAGGTCATCGGCCTGCCCTATGAGACCTTCTTCATGCCGGAAGAGCGTGCCGCGGGCCTTCCCGCCCGGGAAGCTGCCCTGGCCATGGCCGAGGGGCAGGCGGCGGTCGAGGGCTGGCGCCGGCGTGCCGATGGCGGGCGCGTCTGGGCCAGCGGCTGGATGACGGTGCTGCGCGGCGCGGGAATGCAGCCGGCCGGCCTCCTGCTGATCCTCAGCGACCGGACGCGGGAGCAGCAGGCGGCGGAGGCCCTGCGGCAGCGCGAGGAGAAGCTGCGCTACACCGTCGAGCTGAGCCCGCAGATCCCCTGGACCGCCGACCCGGAAGGCGGCCTGACCGATTTCAGCCCGCGCTGGACCGCCCTGACCGGCATGACGCTGGAGGCAACCCGGGGCTGGGGCTGGCTGGAGGCCGTCCATCCTGACGACCGGGCCCGCATCGGCGGGAAATGGCGGCACAGCCTCGCCACCGGCGAAGCCTTCGATGGCGAAGCGCGCATGCGCGTGCGCGACCGTTTCCGCTGGTTCCGCAGCCGCGCCAATCCGCGCCGGGACGCGGCGGGGCGTATCCTGCTCTGGTATGGGACCAGCGAGGATATCCATGACCGCAAGGCTTCCGAGGCGCGGCTGGAGGCCCTGGTGGAACTGGGCGACCGCCTGCGCGAGCTGCGGGAGCCGGGGGAGATCTCCCATGCCGCGGCCGAGGTGATCGGGCGCACCCTGGGCGCCTCCCGCGCCGGCTTCGCCATCACCGATCCGGCGGAAGCCTCCTGGGTGGAGCGGGACTGGACCGATGGCAGTGTTGAGAGCATCGCCGGGCAATGGAACCTGCGCGAGTTCTGGGACAATTACGCCGATTCCATCGGCCCGCTGGAAGGCACCTCCGTCGCCGATACCGCGACGGACCCCCGGACGCTGAAATCCTACCCGGCGCACCAGGCCCTCTCCATCCGCGCCTTTATCTGGGCGCCGGTGGTGGATGGCGGCCGGATCGTGTCCTTTCTCTTCGTGCACAATGCCACCCCCCGGGCCTGGAGCGATGACGAGGTTTCCTTCGCGCGCGGCGCGGCGGAGCGGGCCTGGGCGGCCATGGAGCGCGCTTCCGCCGAGGTCCGCCAGAGCCTGATGACGCTGGAGCTGAACCACCGGGTCAAGAACACCCTTTCCGTGGTGCAGTCCATGGCGCTGCAGACGGCGCGGGGCTCCGCCAGCCTCTCCACCTTCGGCTCCGCCTTCCAGGCGCGGCTGACCGCCCTGGCCCGCGCCCATGACCTGCTGACCCGCGCGGAATGGCGTGGCGCGGCGCTGCGGGACGTGGTCGAGGCCGCCGTGGCGAGCGGCAGCGGCATCCGCCTGGATCTGAGCGGCTGTGCCGAGAGCGAGGTGCTCTCCCCGGCCCAGGCGCTGTCCCTGACCATGGCATTGCACGAGCTGGCCACCAATGCCGCCAAATACGGCGCCCTTTCGGTTCCCGGCGGCCATGTCAGCATCACCTGCCGGACGGAGCAGGAAGGCGATGCCCGGCGTGTCGAATGGCGGGAGCAGGGCGGCCCGCCACTGGAGGGACCGCCGCCGCGCAAGGGCTTCGGGATGCGGCTGCTGGAACGCGGGCTCAGCACGCGCTCCGGGCTGGTCGCCACCCTGGACTTCACGCGGCAGGGGCTGCGCTGCAGCATGCTGCTGCCGCGCCTGCCAAGCCCGGCGCCACCCACCGAGGCGGCGCCCGGCGCCCTCAGCTCTGGATCAGCTTGACCTTGCGGCCCTCGACGCCCAGCGCCAGCTTGCCGCCCTTCAGCGCCATGGCCGCCTGGCCGAAGACCAGCCGCCGCCAGCCATGCAGCGCCGGCACCTCCGGCTCCGCCTCGGCGGCCAGGCGCTCCAGCTCGTCGGAACTGGCGATCAGCTTGGGCGCCACGCCATGTTCCTCGGCCTTGGCGGCCAGCAGCACCTTCAGCAGCGCCACCAGCGCCGGGGAGGCCGGCGGGCCCTGGCGCGGCTCGCGCGGCGCCTCGGGCAGTTCCTCCTCCGGCAGGGCCTTGGCGGCGGCCAGCGCCGCCAGCAGCCCGGCGCCGGTCTTGCCTTCCGCGAAGCCCTTGCTGATGCCCCGCGCCCGGCTCAGCTCGGCGGTGGTGGTGGGGCCGGTGGCGGCGATCTCCAGCAGCGTCTCGTCCCGCACCAGCCGCTGGCGGGGGATGTTCACGCGCTGCGCCTCCCGCTCCCGCCAGGCGGCGGCGGCGCGGAGGGCGGCCAGGAAGCGGCGGTTGCTGGTGCGGGGCTTCAGCCGCTCCCAGGCCGTCTCGGGGTCCTGGCGATAGGTGGCGGGGTCGGTCAGTTCCGCCATTTCCTCGGCCACCCAGGAGAGGCGGCCTTCCTGCGTCAGCCGCTCCAGCAGGGCGGTATAGACGCGGCGGAGGTGCGTCACGTCGGCGGCGGCATAAGCGATCTGCGCGGGGGAAAGCGGGCGCGCCGCCCAGTCGGAGAAGCGGTGCGCCTTGTCGATGGAGGCGCCGGCCAAGCCGCGCACCAGGCTGTCATAGCTGGCTTGGTCCCCAAAGCCGGCCACCATGGCGGCGATTTGGGTATCGAAGAGCGGCCGGGGCGGGGCGCCGAAGCGCAGGATGCAGATCTCCACATCCTGCCGCGCGGCATGGAAGACTTTTATGACCTTGGGGTCGGCCAGCAACTCGCCCAGGGGGGCGAGGTCCAGCCCCTCGGCCATGGCGTCGATCACCGCCACATCCTCGGCGCCGCCGAGCTGCACCACGCAGAGTTCGGGCCAATAGGTCCTCTCCCGCATGAACTCGGTATCGACGGTGACGAAGGGTTCCTCGCGCAGCCGGGCGCACAGCGCGGCGAGTTCGTCCGTGGTGGTGATCAGGACAGGGGCGGCGTCCTGGGCCTGCTGACGTCGGCTCATTCTGCACAGGTTCTAGCGAAGCCGGGGCCAAGCGCAAAGCCGCCCCCCGGCCACAAAGGCCACAGCGGCCTTGACATGCCGGCCTGCCCCGCCCCTTCTTCGCCCGTTTTTCCGTTCCCCGGGGTTTTATTCGCCATGCACGCCTACCGGACTCATCACTGCGGCGCGCTGCGCGCCAGCGACGCCGGCCAGACCGCGCGCCTTTCCGGCTGGGTGCACCGCAAGCGCGACCATGGCGGTCTGCTCTTCATCGACCTGCGCGACCATTACGGCCTGACGCAATGCGTCTTCCCCGCCGGCTCCGAGGTTTTCGCGAGTGCCGATGCCATCCGGCCGGAAAGCGTCATCACCGTCACCGGCGAGGTCGTGGCGCGCGAGCCCGGCACGGTGAACGACAAGCTGCCCACCGGCGCCATCGAGCTGCGGGTGCGCGCCCTTGAAGTGCAGTCCCACGCCGATGTGCTGCCCATCCAGGTGGCCGGCGAGCAGGAATTCCCCGAGGACCTGCGCCTGCGCTACCGCTTCCTGGACCTGCGGCGGGAGAAGCAGCACCGCAACATCATGCTGCGCGCCGGCGTCATCGCCTCCATCCGCCGCCGCATGATCGAGCAGGGCTTCACGGAATTCCAGACGCCGATCCTGACGGCGAGCAGCCCCGAGGGCGCGCGGGACTTCCTGGTGCCCAGCCGCAACCATCCTGGCACCTTCTACGCCCTGCCGCAGGCCCCGCAGCAGTTCAAGCAGCTGGCCATGGTGGCGGGCTTCGACCGCTACTTCCAGATCGCCCCCTGCTTCCGCGACGAGGCTTCCCGCGCCGACCGCTCGCCCGGCGAGTTCTACCAGCTCGACTTCGAGATGAGCTTCGTGACACAGGAAGACGTCTTCGCGGCGATCGAGCCGGTGATGGAAGGCATCTTCAACGAGTTCGGCGGCGGCCGGAAGGTGACGCCCGCGCCCTTCCCGCGCATCCCCTATGACACGGCGATGCTGGAATATGGCTCGGACAAGCCGGACCTGCGCAACCCGCTGAAGATCACGGATGTGACGGAACACTTCCGTGATTCCGGCTTCGGGCTCTTCTCCAAGGTCGTGGCGGGCGGCGGCATCGTGCGCGCCATCCCGGCGCCGGGGGCTGCCGGCAACCCGCGCGGCTTCTTCGACAAGCTGAACGAATGGGCCCGCGCCGAGGGCGCCGGGGGCCTGGGCTATATCCAGTTCGCCGCCGAAGGCCCCAAGGGCCCCATCGCCAAGAACCTGGAGGCCGAGCGCGTCGAGGCCATCCGGAGCGCCTGCGACCTGCAGCCCGGCGACGCCGTCTTCTTCGCCGCCGGCAAGAAGGACGAGACGCCCAAATTCGCCGGCAAGGTCCGCACCAAGCTGGGCGAGGAGCTGGGGCTGATCGAGCAGGGCGAGTTCCGCTTCTGCTGGATCGTCGATTTCCCGATGTACGAGCTGAACGAGGAAACCGGGCAGGTCGATTTCAGCCACAACCCCTTCAGCATGCCGCAGGGGGGCCTGGAGGCGCTGAACACGATGGACCCGCTCGAGATCAAGGCCTTCCAGTACGACATCGTCTGCAACGGCATTGAGCTGTCCTCGGGCGCCATCCGCAACCACCGCCCGGACATCATGATCCGCGCCTTCGAGATCGCCGGCTATACCGAGCAGACGGTCGAGGAACGCTTCGGCGGCATGCTGGCGGCCTTCCGCTACGGCGCGCCGCCGCATGGCGGCTCGGCCCCCGGCATCGACCGCATGGTGATGCTGCTGGCCGACGAGCCGAATATCCGCGAGGTCATCCTCTTCCCGCTGAACCAGCAGGGGCAGGACCTGATGATGGGCGCGCCGGCCGCCGTGGAACCCGCGCGGCTTAAAGAACTGTCCATCAAGCTGGATTTGCCGCCGGCCAAGGGTGCGGCGGCACCGAAGGCACCCTAACTCTCCGGACAGAAACCGGACTGAAGGAGCACATGGCCATGCGGCTGCGCGACCTGCTTGGGACCACCGCCGTGGCGGCCGCCCTGGTGCTGGGCCTTGCCACACCTTCCGGGGCCCAGGCCCCGGCGGCGCCCGCCGTGACGCCCAATGCCACCCAGGCCACGCCGGCCGAGGGCGCGCAGGCCATGGCGGCCCACCGCGCCGCCTATCGCCTGAGCCTGGCCAGCGTCCGCCCCGATGGGCAGGTGGTGCAGGCCCAGGGCGCCATGCTCTTCGAGGTGCGGGATGCCTGCGACGGCTGGACCACCCGCCAGCGCCTGACGCTGAACGTGGTGGACAAGGCCGGGGACACGGTGGACACCGGCTCCGACTATTCCACCTGGGAAAGCAAGGACGGCAAGCGCCTGCGCTTCACCCTGACGCAGATGGCGCAGGGCGCCGTCACCCAGCGCGTCGCGGGCGAGGCGGAGCTGGACGGCGACAAGGGCGGCACTGTGCGCTACGAGCAGCCGGAGGTGCAGGAGTTGACCCTGCCCCCCGGCACCATCCTGCCCATGGCGCATACCATCCGCACCCTGGCCATGGCCAAGGCGGGGCAGAAGATGCTGAACGTGCCGCTCTTCGACGGCACCAATGACGACGGCGCGCAGGACAGCACCACCATCCTCTCGCCCTGGACGCCGCCGCAGGCCAATCCCCGCTTCCCGCTGCTGGCCAACCAGGCCAGCGCGCGGATGCGCATCGCCTTCTTCGACCGCGATGCCACGGCCGGGGCCAGCACGCCGTCCTACGAGGTGGGGCTGCGCTACTTCGCCAATGGCATCGCCGACGAGATGAAGATGGATTTCGGCGACTTCATCATGGACGGCAGCCTCGAGACGCTGGAGCCGCTGCCGCACGACTGCTGAGGGTGGCGCGGGGCCCGGCCCATGGCCGGGGCCCCGCGGCGCCGGCCGCTCAATAGCTTTCGAAGATGCGGGTGATGTCTGCCGGGTCGCGCGTCACGGTCAGCGCCAGGGCCAGCAGGATGCGCGCCTTCTGCGGCGTCAGGTTGTCGGCGGAAAGGAAGCCGTCCCGCCCCATCCGCTCCCCGATCACGACGCGCCCGCTGCCGACACGGGTGGATTGCACCACCACCACCCCGGAGGCGATGGCCTGCCGCAGCGCCTCCACTTCCGCCGGCGTGCCGGAGCCGGGGGCGAAGCCGGCGCTGACGATGCCCTGCGCCCCCGCCGCCACGAAGGCGCGGATGGCGGTGCCATCGGCATCGGCATGGGAATAGGCGATATCGACCCGCGGCAGGGCCGGCAGGCTGCGGATGTCGAATTCCGTCTCCGGCGCCACGCGGCGCAGCGGGCGGCGGTAGAAGGCGACGCGGTCGCCATCGGCATGGCCCAGGGCGCCGAAATCCGGCGTGCGGAAGGTCTGCAGGCGCCAGGTGGAGGTCTTGCTCACCTCCCGCGCCGCATGGATCTCGTCATTCAGCAGCACCAGCACGCCCAGGCCGCGCGCCGCCGGGCTGGCGGCCACCCGCACCGCGTTCAGCAGGTTCATGCCCATGTCGGAGGAGAGCGCCGAGGCCGGGCGCTGCGCCCCCACCATCACCACCGGCACAGGAACCTTCAGCGTCAGGGAGAGGGCATAGGCGGTCTCCTCCAACGTGGAGGTGCCATGGCCGATGACGATGCCGGCGAGGTCCGGCTCCGCCGCCACCAGCCGCTCGCATTCCAGCGCCAGGGCGCGCCATTCCTTGAAGCCGATATGGGAGGAGATCACCGCGCTGAAGGGCACCGGAAAGACATCCGCGACCGCCGCCAGCTCCGGCACGCGGGCCAGGATGGCGGTGGCATCCATCACCTGTCCCGCCACGCCGTAGTCCTGGATATCCAGCGGCCCCCGCCCCAGCGAGGCCATGGTGCCACCGGTGCCGATGAAAGCGATGCGGGATGCGCGCTTGTCCATGCCCTGTCTGCCTGCGGTTCAGAACCCCAGGCTTAGCACAGGGCGGGCTTCAGCGCGCGGCGGTGGTCAGCGTCGGCGCGGCGGCGGGGAATGGCGTGCGGTTCACCATGGTGGAATGCATCCAGCCCTCGGCCGCGCCCTGGCCCACCTGCAGCCAGCCGCCCGGCGCCTCGGCGAAGACCTTCAGGCTGGTGCCGCGCGGCACCACCCGCAGCACCTCGCCACCCGGCTGGGTACGCAGGTTGCCGTTCTGCCGCATGGCGATGCCGCCACGGGCCTGGGCGCTGGCCTGGGCAGCCTCGGCCTCCATGCGCGCCACCTGGGGCGGCGCCGGCGGGGCCAGGGTCCGCAGGTCGGCCGGAATGGCCGGCAGCGGCGGCGGCGCCGTCAGGCGCTGGGTGGTGGCCACGGCGGCCTTCTCGGTGCAGCGGGTGCGGGTCTCGACGTAGACACGGGTGGCGGAGACGTCGTCGGTGGCGACATGCTGCTCCACCGCCGGGGCGGCCTCCGCCGCGCCCTCCGGGCGCATCGTCACCAGGGACACGAAGGGCGCCTTCTGCCCGCCCTGGAGCGCCACCTGGCCGCAGACCGCCACCATCTCGCCCCCCGCCTGCCGGAAGGCCTGCACCTGGCTGAAGCTCAGATCGCCACGCAGCGCCTCCCGCAGCCGGGCCTCGGCCAGGTCCTGCGCCTCACGCGCATGGGGGGTGGGAAGGCTTTGCGCCGCCTGCGCCTTGGAAGCGGCATCGTCGCAGCCAGACAGGATGAGTGGCAGGGCCAGCAAACCCATCAGGCCGGCCATTCCGGTCCACGACTTGGATATCACGCAACGCCTCCCCGGGCCGGATCGCGGCGGAATTGCCGGACGCGAGTCCAGAACCATGAGGCATAGGGATGGGTTGCCGGCCAGAAGCGTGGCAAGGCGCCGCGCACGGGGACGTGCGCGAGCGGAAGCCTGAGTCTAGCGGGAGGGGCTGTGCCGGTCCAGCAAAGTTTCGGGCAGTTGCATCGCATGCGCTGTCCAGGTCCAGACCAGCCAGCATTCCACCGGGCGGTCGGGCCAGATCTGTTGCAGCAGCGCCCGGTAGGCCGCCATCTGCCGCAGGTAGAGCGGCTGCACCCCCTCCAGCGCCTGCGGCGGCGGGCGGTTGGACTTGTAGTCCAGCACGATCACCCGGTCCGGCCGCACCGAAAGCCGGTCCACCTGCCCCACCAGCCGCACGCCGCCGGAGATGCCCGCGATCGGCGCCTCGGCCAGGGAGCCAGGGGCGAAGGCATCCGCCAGGTCCGGGTGTTCCAGCAGCGCCAGCACTTCTTCCAGCGTCGCCGCCTGTTCCTCGGGCGTCAGGCCCTGGCCGGGGCGGGAGAGAAAGGCGGTGCCGACGCGGCGGCGCTCGGCGGCCGGGTATTCCGGCAGGTGCTGCATCAGCGCATGGATCATGCGGCCGCGGCGGAATCGGCTGCCGGCGGGGTCGGCGGCGCCATGCGGGGCGGCGGCAGGCGTCTCCTCCTCCCCTGGCAGGGCGGAGGGCGTATAGGTCAGCAGCGCGCTTTCCGCCGGCGGCGGGCGGCTGGCCCAGTCCGGCGGCACCTGCGGCACCACGGCGCCGGCATGGCAGGCGGCGGGACGCGGCGGCGCCGTCTGCTCGCTGGAGAACCAGCGCAGCGGGCCATCGAAGCTGGCGGCGGGCGGGGCGCCGAAGGCGGCGGGCTCGAAGGCCGCCTCCTGCACGCCGGGGAGGCGCGAAAAGCCCTGGGCCACCAGGTCGTACCAACTGCCGGGCTTGGGCTCGCCGGGGGCGCAGACCAGCAGCCGGTCCTCCGCCCGGGTCAGCGCGACATAGAGCAGGCGGTTTTCCTCGGCCTCGCGGGCCAGGGCATCGGCCTCGGCCAGCTCGGCCCAGGCGGGGGCATGCAATTCCTTGCGCGGGGCCCAGAAGGGCAGCGGCGGCTCGGCCTCGCTCCAGCGCAGGGTGTCGCGGTTCAGGCCATTGCCGATATCGGGCAGGATGACCACGGGGGCCTGGAGACCCTTGGCGCCATGCGCCGTCAGCAGGCGCACGGCATCGACGCCGCTTTCCGCCTCGCGCTTCACCAGGGCGCCGCCGCGCCGCAGCCATTGAACAAAACCCTGGAGGCTGGGCGGGTGGCGGGATTCGTAGGTGAGGGCCGCGTTCAGCACCTCGTCCAGCGGGTCGGCGGCATCGGGGCCGAGGCGCGCCAGCAGCCGGGCGCGGCCGCCATGGATGCCCAGCACCTCGGCCAGCAGGGTATGCGGCGTGTGCAGGTCCGCCTGGTCGGCGAGGTCGGCCAGCCATTCGGCGGCGCGGCCGAGCGTGGTGTCCTGCCCGCGCTCGGCCAGCACGCGCCACCAGAGCGGCTGTTCCCGGCCATGGGCGATGCGGAAGAGTTCGTCTTCCGCGAGCCCCACCAACGGGCTTTTCAGCACGGCGGCGAGCTGGAGATCGTCCTCGGGCAGCAGTAGCACGTCCAGCAGGGCCAGCAGGTCCTGCACCGCGATCTGTTCCACGAGTTGCAGCCGGTCCACGCCGCCGCAGGCGATGCCCTGCTTCTTCAGCGCCGCCACCAGCAGGTCGGAAAAGCCGGTGCGGCGGCGCAGCAGCACCAGGATGTCGCCGGGGCGGATCGGCCGGTTGCCCTGGGAGGGCAGCGTTTCCTCCCGCACCATGCGGGCGATGCGGGCGGCGAGGCTCTCGGCCAGCAGGGCGGCGGCATTGGCCTGGCCCACGGCTTGCTGCGGCACCTGCCAGGGCTCGGGGTTCTCGCGCGGCGGCTCGGCCATGGGGGGCCAGATCTCCACCAGCCCGGCCTCGCCGATACGGTCGGCGCGATGGGCCAGTTGCGCGTCATCCCCCACCACGCCGCGCCGGGCCGGGCCTTCGGCGAAAACGGCATCCACCAGCGCCAGCACCGGCGCGGTGGAGCGGAAGGAGACCTGCAGCGGCACGGCCTCGAAGCGCGCGCCGGCCTGCGGCACGAGGGAGGAGAACTTGCCGCGCCACTCGGTGAAGCCGGCGGCATCGGCGCCCTGGAAGCCGTAGATGGACTGCTTCTCGTCGCCCACCGCGAAGACGCTGCGGATGGCCGCCTCGTCGCGCGTGCCCTGGCCGGCGAAGAATTCCTCGGCCAGCTTGTTGGCGATGTCCCATTGGGCCGGGTTGCTGTCCTGCGCCTCGTCCAGCAGCAGGTGGTCCAGGCCGCCATCGAGCTTGTAGAGCACCCAGGCGCTGCCCGGGTCGGTCAGCAGGCGCTGGGCGGCGGCGATCAGGTCGTCGAAATCCACCGCGCCGGCGCGGGCCTTGCGGGCGGTATAGGCGGAGAGCACCGGCTGGGCGAGCGCCAGCAAGGACAGCGAGGCCGCGTGCAGCCGCCAGCCGCGCCGGGTTTCCTCAAAGGCGAAGACGCGGTCGGCCTCGGCGCGCAGAATGCCGATGGTCTCGTTGAAAGCATCCTTCAGCCCGCCCTTGGTGGCGAGGGAGCGGTCGGCATAGGGCTTGCCGTCGTTGGTGAGGAAGCAGGACGTCCAATCATCCCAGCGCGCCAGCCGGGCATCGGGCGGCAGGGCCAGCCAGGCCTTCAGCGTGGTGCCGCGGCGCTTGTCGTTCTCGTTGCCGCTCTGGCACAGCAGGGCGGCGGCGCGGTCCAGCGCCGGGGGAATGCCCGCCACGGCCTCGGCCAGGGCCTCGGCCTCCGAGCCACCGGCGGGCAGGCCCAGGCGGCGGCGCAGCACGGCATCGCAGCCCGGCACGCCGCCGGCCGCGGCGATGGCACTGGCCAGCCGGTCCCGGTATTTCACGAGGGCCGCGAGGGTCTGGGAGAAATCCTCGGGGCTGCCGAGGCCGGCAATGGCCTCCACCGCCTCGGCCGGCAGGCGGCCGGAGGCCAGGGTGCCCTCCCGCGCATCGGCCAGCATGGAGGCAGCATCGGCTTCCTCCACCAGGGTGAATTGCGGCGGCAGCCCGGCTTCCAGCGGAAAGGAGCGCAGCACCGACTGGCAGAAGGCATGGATGGTGGCGATGCGCATGCCGCCGGGCTGGTCCAGCACCTCAGCGAAGAGGGCGCGGGCGCGGGTGAGCGCGGCGGCATCGGGGCGCTGGCCGGTCAGGGCCTCCAGGCTGGTGGAAAGCGGCGCATCCGCGGCCACCGCCCATTCGCCGAGGCGGCGCGCGAGGCGTGTCGCCATCTCGGCTGCCGCGGCCTTGGTGAAGGTGAGGCAGAGGATGCGCCCCGGCTTGGTTTCCGGCCGCAGCAGCAGGCGCAGCACGCGGTCGGTCAGCACCTTGGTCTTGCCCGAGCCAGCGGAGGCCCCCACCCAGGCGGAGGCCCGGGGGTCGGAGGCGCGGCGCTGCGCGGCCTCGGCTTCGGCACGCGGGGTCAGGAGGGAGGCGGCAGGGGCGGACATGTTCCCCCTATGATCGCGCCCCAGGCGCCCAAGGTCCAGCGAAGACGCGGCCTTGGGCCGGCCATGGCACCGATGCCGCGGCAACCATGGACACAGCTGGCGCGCTGCCGCATTGCACAGGGGCGCTGCCGTGCTGGCGCCCTTCATCCTTTGTCCTGAAAGCACCTGGGCGTGACATCCGACGACATTCCTGACCAGAAGCTCCCCGGCGCCGAGGAGGTCTCCGAGGCCGAAGGCCCGGCGCGGCCGCATGTGCTGACGCGTGAGCGGCTGATGAGCAATTCACTGGATGAGATGGTGCGCGCCGCCTTTGGCTGCCGGCTGTTGAGCCCGGAAGAACGGGCGCGATCCTTACAGGAAACGTTGGAGCGGCGGCCGTCGGGGCCGGTCTGGCTCTTCGGTTATGGCTCGCTGATCTGGAACCCCACCATCCATTACATGGAAAGCCGCTTTGCACGGGTGGAAGGTTGGCAGCGGGCTTTCTGCCTCTCCACCCCGGTTGGGCGCGGCACGCCGGAGAAGCCCGGCCTGGTGCTGGCGCTGGACGAAGGCGGCGCCTGCGAGGGCATTGCCTTCCGCATCGCCGAGGATGTGCTGCAGCAGGAACTCTCGCTGATCTGGCGGCGGGAGATGCTTACCGGCGCCTATATCCCCCACTGGCTGGCGCTGCATGATGCGGAAGGGCATGTTTTCGGCCATGGCATTGCCTTCACGGTGAACCGGGAAGGCCCGCAATATGCCGATCTGGAGGAGGCGGAGGTGGTGCATTGCCTGGCGACAGCCTCCGGGCAGCTGGGCAGTGCCGCCGAATATCTGTTCCAGACCCATGAAGGTTTGCGGCGGTTGAGTATTCAGGACCCGCTGATCGACCACCTTGCGAAACTGGTTCTGGCGGCCCGGAACGGCAGCTAAGGCTGCTTTCCTGGCATAAAAAAAAGCCCATCGGCCTTATGGCGGATGGGCGATTCTGGATGCGGGGACAGGATTTGAACCTGTGACCTT
>NZ_JACTUZ010000062.1 GCF_014490445.1 Pseudoroseomonas ludipueritiae
AGGCCACCGCCCCCACTCCCGCTTCCCCGCCCGAGCAAGGCTGACCAGCCGCGCGCCTCGGTTGCGGCAAGGCTGCCGCTGGGCTAGACCCCGGCGCCTCTCCGCGTGCGCCCGGGCCCGGGTCGCGCGCTCCCCGCCCCGCCGCACGGAAGCCACGCCCATGTCCATCATGCCCGACCACTGGATCCGTCGGATGGCGACCGAGCATGGCATGATCGAGCCCTTCGTGGAGAACCAGCGGCGGGAGGGCGTGATCTCCTACGGCCTTTCCTCCTACGGCTACGACGCGCGCGTGGCGGATGAGTTCAAGATCTTCACCAACGTGGACAATGCGCTGGTGGACCCCAAGGAATTCGCCGAGGGCAGCTTCGTCTCCCGCCAGGGGGCGACCTGCATCATCCCGCCCAATTCCTTCGTGCTGGCCCATACGGTCGAGTATTTCCGCGTGCCGCGGGACGTGCTGGTGATCTGCCTGGGCAAGTCCACCTATGCCCGCTGCGGGCTGATCGTGAATGTCACGCCGCTGGAGCCGGAATGGGAGGGGCAGGTGACGATCGAGATCTCCAACACCACCCCGCTGCCGGCCCGCATCTATGCCAATGAGGGCATCTGCCAGTTCCTGTTCCTGCAGGGCTCGGCGCCGCCGGACGTGTCCTATGCCGACCGCAAGGGCAAATACATGGGCCAGCGCGGCGTCGCGCTGCCCCGGCTGTAAGGCAGTAAGGAAGTAAGGCGATGGACCGCATCCGCATCCGGGGTGGCCGTACCCTCAAGGGCAATATCGCCATCGGCGGTGCCAAGAACGCCGCCCTGCCCCTGATGGCCACAGCCCTGCTGACCGACCAGGGCGTGACCCTGACCAATGCCCCCGCGCTGTCGGACGTGGTGACCATGGGCGCCCTGCTGGCCCAGCACGGGCTGCGGGTGGAGCATGACAAGCGCGGCCAGCGCATCCGCCTGGAAGGCGAGGTCACGAATTTCGAGGCGCCCTACGACCTCGTCCGCAAGATGCGCGCCTCCATCCTGGTGCTGGGGCCGCTGCTGGCGCGCTACCGCCAGGCCCGCGTCTCCCTGCCCGGCGGCTGCGCCATCGGCACCCGCCCGGTGGACCTCCACCTGAAGGGGCTGGAGGCCATGGGCGCGAAGATCGACCTGGAGGCCGGCTATATCGACGCCTCGGCGCCGGATGGCCTGAAGGGCGCCAAGATCCTCTTCCCGCAGGTCTCGGTGGGCGCCACCGAGAACCTGCTGATGGCGGCCACCCTCGCGCGTGGCACCACCACCCTGGTGAACGCGGCGCGGGAGCCGGAGATCTGCGACCTCGCCACCTGCCTGGTGTCCATGGGCGCGCAGATCGAGGGCATCGGCTCCGACCGCCTGGTGATCGAGGGCGTGGACAGCCTGCAGGGCACCACCCACCCCATCCTGCCCGACCGCATCGAGGCTGGCACCTTCGCCTGCGCCGCCGCCATCACGGGTGGCGAGGTGCTGCTGGAAGGCGTGCGGCTGGAGATCTTCGGCGCCTGCGCCGCCAACCTGCGCGAGGCGGGCGTGGAGCTGGTGCAGGAGGATGCCGGGCTGCGCGTCGCCCGTGTCGATGGGTTGCGCGGCGTGGACGCGGTCACGGAACCCTTCCCCGGCTTCGCCACGGATATGCAGGCGCAGTTCATGGCGCTGATGTCGGTGGCCGAGGGCGCGGCGATGATCACCGAGACGATCTTCGAGAACCGCTTCATGCATGTGCCGGAGCTGACCCGCATGGGCGCGCGCATCAACGCGCATGGCTCCTCCGCCATCGTGCGCGGCGTCTCCCGCCTCACCGGCGCGCCGGTGATGGCCACCGACCTGCGCGCCTCCGTCTCCCTCATCATCGCGGGTCTGGCGGCGCAGGGGGATACGGTGGTCAACCGCGTCTATCACCTGGACCGGGGCTATGAGCGGGTGGACGAGAAGCTGGCCGGCGTCGGCGCCGACATCCAACGCCTGCGCGAGTGACATGACTCCGCAACAACAGCGGTGCTAAGAGCCGACATGGACCAGCCCTTCACCACCACCGGCACGGAACCGGCCAGCACGGCCGTTCCCCTTGTCCTGGCCCTGCCCAAGGGCCGCATCCTGAAGGAACTGGGGCCACTCCTGGCCCGCAGCGGCATCCACCCCGCCGCCGATTTCCATGACGAGAAGAGCCGCCGCCTGCGCTTCGAAACCAGCGACCCGATGCTGGACGTGGTGCGGGTGCGCTCCTTCGATGTCGCCACCTTCGTGGCCTTCGGCGCGGCGCAGATCGGCATCTGCGGCGCCGATGTGCTGATGGAATTCGACTATCCCGAGATCTATGCGCCGCTGGACCTCGGCATCGGCAAGTGCCGCGTCTCGGTGGCCGAGCCGGCTGGGCAACCGGCGGCCGACCGCGCCCGCCTTTCCCGCGTCGGGGTCGCCACCAAATACCCCAACATCGCCCGCCGCCATTTCGCCGCGCGCGGCATCCAGGCCGAGGTGGTGCATCTGAACGGCGCCATGGAACTGGCCCCGGCCATGGGCCTGTCCAACCTGATCGTCGACCTGGTGCAGACCGGCTCCACCCTGAAGGCCAATGGGCTGGTGGAGACCGAGGTCATCGCCCCCGTCACCTCCCGCCTCATCGTCAACCGCACGGCGCTGAAGACCCAGCCGGAGGCCATCGGCGCCTGGCTGGCGCGCTTTCGCGCGGCGCTGGAGGCTGCATGATCCGGCTGGATACGCGCGAGCCCGGCTTCGAGGCCGGCTTCTCCGCCCTGCTCGACATGGCCCGCGACACCACCGCCCGGGTGGATGCCGCCGTGGCAGGCATCATCGCCCAGGTGCGCCAGGAGGGTGACGCCGCCCTGCTGGACCTGACCAGCCGCTTCGACCGCTGGACGCCCGCCTCCGCCGCGGCGCTCCGCGTGACGGAAGCCGAGATCGAGGCCGCCGTCGCCGCCTGCGACCCGGCGCTGATCGCGGCGCTGGACCATGCCGCCCGCCGCATCGAGGCCTTTCACCGCGCGCAACTGCCGCGGGACCTGGAGTTGGACGACCCGGCCGGGCTGGTGCTCGGCATGCGTTGGAACGCCATCGACGCCGTTGGCATCTACGTGCCGGGCGGCAAGGCGGCCTATCCCTCCTCCGTGCTGATGAATGCCATTCCGGCGCGGGCGGCGGGTGTCGCGCGCGTCGCCATGTGCGTCCCGACCCCGGATGGCGTGCTGAACCCGCTGGTGCTGGCGGCCGCCCGCCGCGCGGGTGTGACCGAGATCTGGCGCATCGGCGGCGCCCAGGCCATTGCGGCGCTTGCCTGGGGCACGGGTTCCATCGCGCCGGTGGACCGCGTGGCCGGCCCCGGCAATGCCTATGTGGCCGAGGCCAAGCGGCAGGTCTTCGGCCGCGTCGGCATCGATTCCATCGCCGGCCCCTCCGAGGTCGTGGTCATCGCCGATGCGGCGCAGGACCCGGCGCGGGTCGCCATGGACCTGCTGGCCCAGGCCGAGCATGACGAAAGCGCCCAGGCCATCCTGATCACCGACAGCGCCACCATGGCCGATGCCGTGGCCCAGGCGGTCGAGGATGCGCTGAAGACCCTGCCCCGCGCCGCCATCGCTGGCGAAAGCTGGGCCCGCAACGGGGCCATCCTGCTGACCCGCGACCTGGATGAGGCCGCCGCGCTGTGCGACCGTCTGGCGCCGGAGCATCTGGAACTGCTGGTGGCGGAGCCCCGCGCGCTCTTCGCCCGCATCCGTCATGCCGGCGCCGCCTTCCTCGGCGGCTTCTGCCCGGAGGCGCTGGGCGATTATATCGCCGGCCCCAACCATGTGCTGCCCACCGGGCGCACGGCGCGATTCGCCTCCGGCCTCTCGGTCTTCGACTTCCTGAAGCGCACCACCTGGATCGAGCCGGGGGAAGCCGGGCTGCATGCCATCGGCCCCGATGCGGTGCTGCTGGCGGAGGCCGAGGGCCTCACCGCCCATGCCCGCAGCATCGCCATGCGCCTGGGACAGTGAGCCTGTTCTTGACCGGCGGCGGTTGCGCCATCATGTTCCGCCTGTGAATTCTACGGCACCTGCCAGCGGCGGGCGCCACCGCGTGCCTATATGGCAGGCACCAACCCCAATGCTCCCGCTCCGGCGACGATAGAGGTCTGATGTCGAAAGAAGATATGATCGAGTTCAGCGGCCAGGTCGTTGAACTGCTGCCCAACGCGATGTTCCGCGTCAAGCTCGACAACGAGCACATGGTCCTGGCCCATACCAGCGGTAAGATGCGCAAGAACCGCATCCGCGTGCTGGCCGGCGACCGCGTGAATGTTGAGATGACGCCTTACGACCTGACCAAGGGCCGCATCACCTTCCGCTTCAAGTAACGTGGCATCGGCTGAACGCCCGCCGCTGGTATTGGCCAGTGGCAGCCCGCGCCGCGTGGACCTCTTGGCGCGGATCGGTATCAAACCCGACCGCATCCTGCCTTCCGAGATCGACGAAACGCCGCTGAGGGACGAGTTGCCTCGTCAGCTCGCCGGCCGGCTTTCGCGTGCCAAGGCCGCCGCCGTGGTGCCCGCCGCGCCGGGTTGCCTGGTGCTGGCCGCCGATACGGTGGTTGGCGTCGGCCGCCGCATCCTGCCCAAGGCCGAGACGGAGGAGCAGGCCCGCGCCTGCCTCGACCTGATCTCCGGCCGCCGCCACCGCGTCACCACCGGCCTGGCCCTGGCCCTGCCCGATGGGCGGGTGCTGACGCGGCTGGTGGAAAGCATCGTCACCTTCCAGCGCCTGACGCAGCAGCAGATCGACGCCTATGTCGCTTCCGGCGAATGGCGCGGCAAGGCGGGCGGCTACACCATCCAGGAATCGGCCGAGATGTTCGTCCGCTTCCTCTCGGGCAGCCATTCCAATGTGGTCGGCCTGCCGTTGTTCGAGACGGCGCAGCTCCTGCGGGGCATCGGCTGGCTGCGCCCCTGATCCTGGTCAGCGTCTCCCCCGGCGAGCAGCGGACGGCGCTGCTGCTGGATGACCGGCTGGAAGCGGCCTTCGTGGAACGCCCGGCCCGGCCGGAGGGGCTGGGCGACCTGCATATCGGCCGCCTGGCCGCCCGCGCCCCGGCCATGGGCGGCGCCTTCGTGGCCCTGGCCGGTGGCGAGACCGGCTTCCTCCCCGACTCTGAAGGCGCCAAGGGCCGCACCGAAGGCGAGTGGCTGCGCGTGGCCGTCACCCGCGCTGCCCAAGGCGGCAAAGGCCCGCGCCTGGCCATGCGCCCTTCGCCCGAGCCTTTGAGCGGCCCGCCCCGCCTGCTCTCCCGCGGGCCGGATGCGCCGCTGCGGTTGGCCGCCCGATACCCTGACGCGCCGCTGCTGACCGACAGTGCCACCACCGCCGCCCGCCTGCGCGCGGCCCTGGGCAAGGAGCGCGTCACCCTCTCCCCCAGCCCCGCCTTCGATGACGAAGTGGAAGCCGCCTTTGAGGAGCTGTCCGGCCCCGATGTGGCCCTGCCCGGCGGCGGCCGGCTGAGCATCCACCCGACGCCGGCGCTGGTGGCCATCGACGTGGATGCCGGCAGCCTGGCCGGCGGGCGCGATGCCGGGGCGCATCTGGCGCTGAACCGCCGCGTGGTCTTTGAGGTCGCGCGGCAGATCCGCCTGCGCCATCTGGCCGGCGCCATCCTGGTCGATATGGCCGGGCTGCCCATGGCCCGCCGCAAGGCGCTGCTGCCGGCCATGCAGGAAGCCGCCGCCGCCGACCCGGACCTGCGGGTGGTGGGCATCACCGGCCTGGGGCTGATCGAGTTGCAGCGCCGCCGTGTCCTCACCCCCTTGCATGAGGTGCTGGGCCAACCGACCTCTGCCCTGACGCGCGGCCTGGCCGCGATGCGGCGGGGGCTGCGGCAGGCGCGGCCCGGCGCGAAGCTGGTGCTGAGCGCCCACCCCGCCGTTTGTGCCGCCTTGCGGGAATGGCCCGGTGCCCTGCAGGACTTCGCGGCGCAGGCCGGCCCCTTGCAGCTCCGGCCCGACCCGCTCTGCCCGCCGGGACAGGAAGATATTTATGCCGAGTAAGCCCAATACCCCCCGCGCCGCCTGCCCGATCTGCGGCAAGCCGCCCACGCCCGAGCACCGCCCTTTCTGCTCCGCCCGTTGCCGGCAGGTGGATCTCGGCCGCTGGCTGAGCGGCAGCTACGTCATTCCCGGTGCCCCGGCCGAGCCGGAAGACGAGGCGGAAGGTTAAAGCGCGAGCTTCAGCGAAATAATCGGCAAAGACGGGTAGACAGAGGTGCCGCCATCGTCTAATTGGCGCCTCCTCTACAGACGGTGACGGAAACGCCACCTTCGCTATGGGCCCAGATAGCTCAGTTGGTAGAGCATGCGACTGAAAATCGCAGTGTCGCTGGTTCGATTCCGGCTCTGGGCACCATCCTTTCTTCTTCGGACGTCAGGCCCGTTCTGTTCCTGACCAGTGCGTTTCCCTGCTGCCGGGGAACCCTCGGCGATCCCGCCCCATCGACCAAGGCTTGGCAGTGCGACAATCCGGACCCTGGCTGCGTCGCGCCATCTCCAGGCTCTGGTTTCGCTCCACCCCCGCCACGGCAGCGCCCGCCCCGCCCCCGCCCGAGGAGCTGCCGGACCGGCTGACGCTGGCGCATGAGCGGGACCGCCTGCAGCGGCTGATCAACACCAACAGCGACTGGCTCTGGGAGGTCGATGCCCAGGGCCGCTACACCTTCGTCTCCGAGCATTCACGGCAATTGCTGGGCTATGCGCCGGAGCAGATGCTCGGCCACACGCCCTTTGACTTCATGCTGCCAGAGGAAGCCGAGCGGATCGGCGCCCTCTTCGGCAGCATCGCCGCCGGCAAGCAGCCCTTTTCCGGCCTGTTGAACCGCAACCGCCGCGCCGATGGCCGCATCGTGATCCTGGAGACCAGCGGCATCCCGCTGCTGGGCGAGGATGGCACTCTGCTGGGCTATCGTGGCATCGACCGTGACGTGACGGAGCGGGAGGAGCGGGCGGCGCGCATCGACTACATGGCCCGCCACGATGCGCTGACGGGCCTCAGCAACCGCCCGGAATTCATGAGCCGGCTGGATGCGCGGATGGCCTCGGGCGAGGTGCAGCCGCGCACCGCCCTGGTGCTGCTGGACCTCGATTACTTCAAGGAAGTCAACGACCGCCTGGGTCATGCCAGCGGCGACGCGCTGCTGCGGCAACTGGCCCAGCGGCTGCGGGACCTGCTGCCGCCCGGGAGCATCGGCGGCCGGCTGGGCGGCGACGAATTCGCGGTGATGCTGGCGGACCAGGATGTTTCCGATGCCATGGAAACCGCCGACGCCATCGTCGGCAACCTGGCCCTGCCCTACGAGGTGGAAGGGCGGCAGGCGGTGATCGGCGTCAGTGCCGGGCTTGCCCTGGCGCCGCTGCATGCGCGGGATGCCGGCGCCCTGCTGCGCCGCGCGGACCTCGCGCTCTACCATGCCAAGCGCGAGGGGCGCGGCCGCGTCTGCCTCTACAGCGCCGCGCTGGAAGTCAGCGCCCGCGCCGCCGAGGGGCTGGAGACCGCCCTGCGCCGCGCGGTGGCGGAGGAAGTGATCGGCGCCCTTTTCCAGCCCTTCTACGCGGCGCGCGACCGCCGCATGCTGGGCTGCGCCGTGCTGCCGAGCTGGAATTGCCCGGAAGCCGGCTCGGTGGCGCCCGAGGTCTTCCTGCCGCTGGCGGAACGAACCGGCCTGATCATCCCCCTGGGCGCCCTGTTGCTGCGCCAGGCCTGCGAGGCCGCGCGGCAATGGCCGCCGGCGCTGCGGGTGCAGGTGCCCGCCAGCGCCGTGCAGTTGCGGGACCCGCAGTTCCCCGCCCTGGTGCGGGATACGCTGCAAGCCGCCGGGCTGGCGCCGCACCGCCTGCGCATCTCCGTCACCGAGCCGATGCTGAACGAGGCCCAGGGTGCCGCCGCCCGCACGCTGTGCAAGCTGCGCGCGCTAGGCGTCCTGGTCGCGCTGGACAATTTCGGGACGGATGCGGCGGCCATCGCCAGCCTGCTGTCCTTTCCCTTCGACCGCCTGCGCCTGGGCGGCGCGCCGGTGCGGGATGTCGTCACCGAGCCTTCCGCCAGCGTGGCCCGGGCCCTGGCCGGGCTGGCGCTGCGCCTGGGCATGGCGGTGGACATGGTGGGGGTGCAGAGCCCGCAGCAATGGCGCGCGGCGCTGGAACTGGGTTGCGAGGAGGTGCAGGGCGACCTGCTCTGCCAGCCTCGCGCCGCGCCCCTGGTGCTGGAGGAACTCTTCTGCGCCCCGGCGCCGCTGGCCTGAGGCTCAGGGCGACGCTGCGGCCTCGGCCCGCAGCGGGCGCAGGCTGCTGAAATACTGCGCCAGGGCCTCGATATCCTCCGGCGAAAGGCGGGAAGCGATGCCTTCCATGATCTCCACCGTGTCGTTCTGCCGCCGCTGCGTGCGGAAGGCATTGAGTTGGGAGACGAGATAGGCGCGCGGCTGCCCGGCCAGGGGCGGCAGCATCACGCCCTCCCCACGCCCGCGCAGCCCGTGGCAATTGCCGCAGCCGGGGATGGCGAGGTCATTGTCCCCCACCTCGTCCAATTGCCGCCCGCGCTCGTTCAACGCGGCGGCGGAAAGCGCCGTCTCCGGCGGCTTCAGCGTTGTCACGTAGCGCGACACCTGGGCGCGCTGCTGCACATTCAGGGCACGGGCGATGGGCGTCATCTGTTCATTGACACGGACGCCACGGGCATAGTCATCCAGTTGCTTGGCGACATATTCCGCCGACTGCCCGGCCAGCCGGGGGTAAGGCGATGTGCCCTCCGGGATGCCGGCCTCGCCATGGCAGGTGGCGCAGGAAGGAATGTTGTTGACGCCCCGGACATAGATCACCTCGCCATCGGCGGGATTGGCCAGCACCGCCTGCCGCGCCCATTCCGGCTGCGGCGCTGGCTGCGGCGAGGCGCGGGCCGGCGCCTCCTGCGGCGAGTTATGCACCAGCAGCCGCACCAGCACACCGGCCCCCACCACGGCGACCACCAGCGCGCCGATGATGGGAATGGCGGTCGCGCGGCTCATGTCGGCACCATCGGGCCGGGTGCGCGCAGGTAGTCGCGCTTCACCGCCTCCGCCGTGAAATAGGCGAGCGCGCCCAGCGTCTGTGTCGGGTTATAGGCCGAGTTCTGCGGAAAGACGCTGGAGCCCAGCACGAAGACATTGGGAACGTCCCAGCTCTGGCCATAACGGTTGACGACGCTATTGGCCGGGCTGTCGCCCATGATGGTGCCGCCCGTCAGGTGCGTGGACTGATAGACGGTGCTGGTATAGGGCTTGCTGCGGGGGTTGCCGATGGCGCGCTCCACGCCACGCATCTGCTGCCCGATCTCCACGCCGCGCGCCGTGACGAATTGCGACATGCGGATGTCGCTGTCATGGATATCGGCGGTGATGCGCAGCAGCGGCTGCCCATAGGCATCCTTGTAGGTGGGGTCGAGGCTGAGCCACATGCCCGGATGCGATTGCTGGGAGCCAGTGATGGTGATCTGCGTGCAGTGGTTGTAGTAGCGCTTCGCCCCCGCCTTCCAGGCACTGCCCCATTTGGGTGTCTCCGGCAGCGTGGGATGGAAGTTGATCGGGCCGGCGCCGTTCACCTGGATCTGGATATAGGCGCCGTTGATGAAGTTCTTGCCGGCATGGTCGAAGTTGTCGGCATTGAAGTCGTCGATGGTGACCGCCGAGGCGCCGGAACCCATGAAGGTATTGAGGTTGAAGTCCTCGCGGAAGAAGAGCTGCACGCTGCTGGTGGTCTGGTGCGTGTAGTTGCGCCCCACCTGCCCTTCTCCGCTTGAGGGGTCGAAGGGCGTGCCGATGCCGGAGAGCAGCAGCATCCGCGCGTTGTTGATGGCGAAGGTGCAGGAGAAGACCATCTCCGCCGGCTGGAAGATTTCCTCGCCCGTCTCGTCCACATAGGTCACGCCCGTGGCGCGCTTCTTGTCGGGCGAGAGTTCGATGCGCAGCACATAGGCATTGGTGCGCAGCTCGAAGCTCGGCTGCTTCAGCGCTGCGGGCAGGATGCAGATATTGGGCGAGGCCTTGGCGAAATGCTCGCAGCCATGCCGCGCGCAGAAGCCGCAATAGGAACAGGCGCTCATGGGCAGCCCTTCCGAATTGGTATAGGGCCGCGTCACCAGCGCCGAGGGCTGGATGTAAGGGTGGTAGCCGAGCCTCGCCGCGGCCTCGCCGAACAGGGCGGCGGCGAAGGGCACCTTCATCGGCGGATTGGGGTAGTTCTTCTTGCGCGGCGCGTCGAAGGGATTGGCGTCCGGGGCATTGGGCTGGCCCTCGACATTACCGGCATTGCCGGAAATGCCGGCAAGCGCCTCGAACCTCTCGTAGAAAGCCTCCAGGTCATTGTAGCTGACCGGCCAGTCCTGGGAGGTCAGGCCCTCCATGATGCCGGCGCCGTATTTCTCGGTGTAGTGGCTGCGCAGGCGGAACTCGCTTTCGTTGAAGCGGTAGCAGACGCCGGCCCAGTGCGCGCCGGCGCCACCCAGGTTGTCGCCTGGGTAGGCGAAGCCCCAGCGCCGCATCGGCAGCGCCACCTGATCATTGGTATTGCGGAAAGTGTAGGTCTCGCGCGCGGTGTTCTGGTGCAGGGCGTTGCGGCGCTCGTATTTCAGCTCGTCATGTATCTGCGGGCTTGCGAAGTCGGGCGCGGTCCATTGCGCCTTGCCGCGTTCCAGCATCACCACGCGCTGCCCGGCCGCCGCCAGTTCCTTGCCGATGATGCTGCCGGTCCAGCCGCTGCCGATCACCACCACATCCACGCCTGGCAGGGTGCGGCTCATGGCTGGGGCTCCCTGGTGGGGCCTTCGGAATGCGGGCCAACATGCTGGTGGGAAGCCGGCAGGCCATGGCGGGCATCCTCGGCATGGGCATGGGCGAGGTCGGCCAACGTCTGCGGCGGCCGTGTGAAGGGCATGTTGTGCCGCTCGATCTCGGCGATGTAGCTGGAATAATAGCCGGGAAATCCAACCAGCTTCCAACCGGCCAGATCGCGGTTGCCGCCATAGATGGGGTCGGAGAAGAAGCCCTCCATCGTGACATCCAGCAGGGTCTGGAAGAACAAGGGCCCTGGTATGGGCGAGAGGTCCAACTCGCCCTTCTCCAGCTGGGTCAGCAGGCGGTCCTGCTCCTCCGGCGAAAGATCCTGGAATTTCGTGCCACGTTGCGCGACCACCTCGCCGAAGCGCGCCAAACCTTCTCGCAGCATCTGCGCCGGGGAGCGGTGGTCCTGGTAGCCCTGCGTCGGCGTGCCCGCCTGGAAGGGCTCCTGCGCGTAGAACTGGTCGCCCGATGCCCAGGCGGTGGTCAACTGGCGGTCGATGAAATTCGCCACCCCCGCCTCCCGCGCGCCGGGGCCGAGGTCATCGGCCGGCACCAGGCGGGACAGGATGGGTTGCAGCAGCGAAACCTCGTCCGGCTTCAGGACCTTCCATTCCTCGGCCACGGCCTGCGCGGCGGCCGGTCGTGCCAGAGGGGGCGAGAGCGCCATGGCGGGCACAGCAAGCGCCATGCTCTGGAGCAGGTGGCGGCGCCAGACCAGAGTGACATCGCTCAATGCTCATCTCCCCCATCGCATCAGGGCGCTTGGGTGGTGCCAGCCTTCAGGCCAGCCCACAGGCCTCGCCGCCAGCCAGGGGCAAGGACATGGCGCGTTAACGCAGCATCTGGCGAAGGAAGTCCCTGGGCCCGTTCAACTCGGCTTCAGCGAGCCTTGGCTTGGCTTCTCCGGGGGCGCTCGCGCCGCTCCGCCGCAAGCTCCTGGCGCAGCAGTTCGCTGTTCAACGTGAAGGCCGCCACGCTGCCCTGCGCCGCCGCCACGATGGCCATCTGCAGGCCAGGCGAAGTATCGCCGGCCACGAACAGCCCGGGCACCTCGGTCGCGCCATGCTTGTCCGCGCGAAGGCTACCGGTTTTCGTCAACTGGCAGCCCAGGCGCTGCCCGAGGTCGGAGCGCTGGCGCGTGGGGATGGCCAGGAAGAGCCCCTCCACCGGCAGCATGTCGCCACCGGCGAAGCGCATGCCGCGCAACCGGCCTTCGGCGATCTCCAGGCCCGACAAGGCTTCTTCCCGCAGGGCGATGCCGAGCGGCGCCAGGTGCCGCCGCTCCCGCGCCGCCAGGGGCACGCCATTGGTGCAAAGCGTCAGGTTCCCGCTCCAGCCGCGCAGTTCCAGCGCCAGCCGCACGCCCAGCATGCCCTGCCCGTAAATGGCCAGGGCGCGGCCCGCATTCTCGAAGCCGTCGCAGTAAGGGCAGTGCCAGGCATCGCGGCCATAGGCTTCGCGCAGCCCGGGCAGGTCCGGCAACTCGTCCACCAGGCCGGTGGCCAGCAGCAGGCTACGTGCCTCGATGGTCTGCTCGCCCTGCCCTTCGGCGCGCAGGGAGAGGGTGAAGCCCTGCTCCTGCCGCGCCGCATCCACCACCTCGGCCCGGAGGAGCCGGACGCCCGGATAGGCCGCGAGCTCCTCATGGGCCTTGCCGCGGAACTCAGCCGGGCCGATGCCATCGCGCGACAGGAAGCCGTGCATGGCCCGGGATGGCGCGTTGCGATAGGCGCCGGAGTCACACAGCAGCACCCGCCGCCGCGCCCGCCCCAGCAGAAGCGCGGCGCTCAAGCCGGCGGGGCCGCCGCCGACGATCACAGCGTCCCAGGCCCCGCCTTCATCCAGCTTGTTCACGGCTGAAACCCTTCCCGCCAGTCAGGCGGGAGAACGGGCCATGCGCGGAAGGGTTCCAGCCGCCCTCAGATCAATCCCAGCTCAGCGCGCCGCCGTTCTGGTATTCGATCACCCGCGTCTCGAAGAAGTTCTTTTCCTTCTTCAGGTCCATCACCTCGGACATCCAGGGGAAGGGGTTTTCCGTCTCCGGGAAGAGCGGCGCGAGGCCGAGCTGCGCGCAGCGGCGGTTGGTGATGAAATGCATGTACTGCTCGCAAAGCGCCGCGTTCAAGCCAAGGAAGCCGCGCGGCATGGTGTCGCGGCCATAGGCCACTTCCAGCTCGCAGGCCTCGCGCAGCATGGTGCGCACCTCTTCGGCGAATTCCGCCGTCCAGAGGCCGGGATTCTCCGCCCGGATCTGGTTGATGACATCGATGCCGAAGTTCAGGTGGATGCTCTCGTCGCGCAGGATGTACTGGTACTGCTCGGCGATGCCCACCATCTTGCCGCGCCGGCCCAACGACAGGATCTGCGCGAAGCCGGTGTAGAACCACATGCCTTCGAAGACGACATAGAAGGCGATGAGGTCGCGCACAAAGGCGCGGTCATTCTCCGGCGTGCCGGTGGCGAAGGCGGAATCCGAGAGGTTCTGCGTGTACTTCAGCGCCCAGGCCGCCTTGGCGGTGATGGAGGGCACCTCGCGGTACATGTTGAACAGCTCGCCCTCATCCAGGCCGAGGCTTTCCACGATGTACTGGAAGGTGTGCGTGTGCACCGCTTCCTCGAAGGCCTGGCGCAGCAGGTACTGGCGGCATTCCGGGTTGGTCAGGTGGCGGTAGACGGCCAGCACGATGTTGTTGGCGACAAGGCTCTCGCTGGTAGCGAAGAAGCCCAGGTTGCGCTTCACCGAGCGGCGCTCATCCTCCGTCAGTGCGTCCCGCGACTTCCACTGGGCGATATCCGCCTGCATGGAGACCTCGGTTGGCATCCAGTGGTTGTTGCAACCGGCGAGGTACTTTTCCCAGGCCCAGCGGTACTTCAGCGGCAGAAGCTGGTTCACGTCGGCGCGGCAATTGATCATCGCCTTGTCATCGACCGAGACGCGCGCGGCGCCCTGGTCGATCTCGCCCAGGCCGGTGGCATCCGCCACCGGCTTCTGGGCCTCGTCCCCGCCCCAGCTCAGGATATTGGTGTCCATGGTATGCAGTCTTCCTTACTGGCAGGCTTCGCAGGTGGGGTCGTCGAGGGAGCAGACCTGCGGCGCGACGGGCGCGGGCGCCGGCATGGGCTCCAGCTTCACGGCATTCAGCTTGCCGTCGCTCTTGCGGAGCGTGGACTTCTCCACATGCGTTGCGGACTGCGTGCGCAGGTAATAGGTGGTCTTGAGGCCGCGCTTCCAGGCCAGCCGATAAAGCTGGTCCAGCTTCCGGCCATTCGGGTTGGCCAGGTAGAGGTTCAGCGACTGCGCCTGGTCGATCCACTTCTGCCGGCGCGCCGCGGCTTCCACCAGCCAGGAGGGGTCGACCTCGAAGGCCGTGGCATAGAGCGCCTTCAGGTCGTCGGGGATGCGGTCGATCGGGCCCAGGCTGCCGTCGTAGTACTTGAGGTCGGAGACCATCACCTGGTCCCAGAGCCCGCGCGCCTTCAGGTCCCGCACCAGCGACGGGTTCACCACCGTGAAGTCGCCGGACATGTTGGCCTTCACGTAGAGGTTGCGGAAGGTCGGCTCGATGGACTGCGTGGCGCCGACGATGTTGGAGATCGTCGCCGTCGGCGCGATGGCCATGGTGTTGCTGTTGCGCATGCCGACCGTCTTCACCCGCTCGCGCAGTCCTTCCCAATCCAGCGTCGCGGACTGGTCCAGCGCCTCGCCGCGCGCCTCGGAGACGAAGCGGATGCTGTCCACCGGCACGATGCCCTGGCTCCAGAGCGAACCTTCGAAGGAGGCATAGGCGCCACGCTCGGCCGCCAGCTCCACCGAGGCCTCGATGGCGTAGTAGGAGATGACCTCCATGCTCTCATCGGCGAAGCGCACGGCTTCATCGGAGGCCAGCGGCAGGCGGAGCGCATGCAGCGCGTCCTGGAAGCCCATCAGGCCCATGCCGATCGGCCGGTGCCGCAGGTTGGAGCGGCGCGCCTGCGGGATGGTGTAGAAATTCACGTCAATGACGTTGTCCAGCATCCGCATGGCGGTGCGGATGGTGCGGGCCAGACGCTCGCGGTCCAGGCCCTTCTCCGTCACGTGCTGGCCCAGGTTGATGGAACCCAGGTTGCAGACCGCCACTTCGCTGTCCGAGGTGTTCAGCGTGATCTCGGTGCAGAGGTTGGAGGAATGCACCACGCCGGCATGCCGCTGCGGCGAGCGCAGGTTGCAAGGGTCCTTGAAGGTCATCCAGGGATGGCCGGTCTCGAAGAGCATGGTCAGCATGCGGCGCCACAGGTCCACGGCGCGCACGGTCTTATGCACCTTCAGCTCGCCGGCGCGGGCCTTGGCCTCGTAGCGCTCATAGGCTTCCTTGAAGGCGATGCCATAGAGGTCGTGCAGGTCCGGCGTCTCGTCCGGGGAGAAGAGCGTCCATTCGCCATCCTGCTCCACGCGCTGCATGAAGAGGTCCGGCACCCAGTTGGCCGTGTTCATGTCATGCGTGCGGCGGCGGTCGTCGCCAGTGTTCTTGCGCAGGTCGAGGAATTCCTCGACATCGATGTGCCAGGTTTCCAGATAGGCGCAGACGGCGCCCTTGCGCTTGCCGCCCTGGTTCACCGCGATGGCGGTGTCATTGGCCACCTTCAGGAAGGGCACCACGCCCTGGCTCTGCCCGTTGGTGCCGCGGATATGCGCGCCGAGGCCACGCACCCGCGTCCAGCTATTGCCGATGCCGCCGGAGAACTTGCTCAGCATGGCATTGTCCTTGATGGCGGCGAAGATGCCATCGAGGTCGTCCGGCACGCTGGTCAGGAAGCAGGAGGAGAGCTGCGAATGCCGCGTGCCGCTGTTGAAGAGCGTCGGCGTCGAACACATGAAGTCGAAGGAAGACAGCAGGTTGTAGAATTCGATCGCCCGATCCTCGCGGTCGATCTCGTTCAGCGCCAGGCCCATGGCGACGCGCATGAAGAAGGCCTGCGGCATCTCGAAGCGCGTGCCTTCGCTGTGCAGCAGGTAGCGGTCATACAGCGTCTGGAAGCCGAGGTACTGGAACTGCAGGTCCCGCTCCGGCTTCAGCGCGGCGCCCAGGCGCTTCAGGTCGAAGCGCGCCAGCTCCGGGTTCAGGAGCTGCACCTCGACGCCCTTGGCGACATAGGCCACGAAATACTCGGGATAGGCCGCCGTCATCTCGGCCTGGGACTGCGCCGCCCGGCCCTGCACGAACTGCGTCGCCTCCCGCCGCGCCACCGCCAGCAGCAGGCGGGCGGAGACATAGGCGTAGTTCGGCTCCTGCTCGATCAGCGTGCGCGCGGCCAGGATCGGCGCCTGGGCCAGTTCCTCCTCGCTGATGCCGTCGTAGAGGTTACGGCGGGCCTCGGCCAGCACCGGCTCCGGCGTCACGTCGCCCAGGCCGGCGCAGGCCTCACCCACCAGCGCCGCCAGCGCGGCTTCGTCCAGCGGGCGCAGCGTGCCATCGGCGGCGCGCACATGCAGCACCGGCGCGGCCGGGACCTGGGCGGCCGCCTGCGCGGCGGCGGCGCGCTCGCGCTTCCGCTCCTCACGGTAGAGCACATAGGCGCGGGCCACCTTGTGGTGGCCGTTGCGCATCAGCGCCAGCTCCACCTGGTCCTGGATATCCTCGATATGCAGCGTCTGGGTGCCATGGCGGGTCAGGGCGGCGACCACCTGCTCCGTCAGCTCGCCCACCACCTCATGGATGCGATGGGAGGCCGCGGCGGAGGCACCCTCCACGGCCAGGAAGGCCTTGGTCATGGCGCGGCTGATCTTGCCCGGGTCGAAGGAGGCGGGCCGGCCGTCACGGCGCAGGATCTGGAGGGTGGTGGCAATGGGTCGGGCGGCGAGGTGGGTATCTGGCATGGCGGGGCCCTCAGAAGATGTTCAGTGCAAGGCCGCACTGAAGTTGCGAATCGCTTGGTTGATTCGCAACTCGGTTGCGGCTCACTTAAAGCTTCCCGCACCCAACATCTAGGGTTTCTGGCGAGTTTCACCACTAGATATGGGAATAAACCTGTGGATTTCGAGGATATTCCAGTTGACGCGAGTCGGGCTTGCGACGGCGTGCAGGGGGCGCTAGAGGCCGCCTGTTCACACCCTTTTGCGGCATCGTCGCCTAGGCCGTTGTTCCTCCGCCCTCTTCGCTGACGCGGCGAACGACGGTGGGCAGACCCCCCGCGCCCATCCCCGCCAGACGCCGGAGCCCCGCCCGCCATGCATCACTATGACGCTATCGTACTCGGCGCCGGCGCGGCCGGGTTGATGGCGGCCATCAGCGCCGGGCAACGCGGCCGGCGGGTGCTGGTGCTGGACCATGCGCCGCAGGTGGGCTCCAAGATCCTCATCTCCGGCGGCGGGCGGTGCAACTTCACCAATACCGGCACGGTGCCGGACCGCTTCCTCTCCGCGAACCCGCATTTCGCCCGCTCGGCGCTGGCGCGCTACACGCCGCGCCATTTCATCGATCTGGTGCGGAAGCACCGCATCCCCTTCCATGAGAAGACGCTGGGGCAGTTGTTCTGCGACCATTCGGCGCGGGACATCGTGGCCATGCTGCTGGCGGAATGCGCCGTGGCGGGGGTGGAGATCCGCACCGGCACCCGCATCATTGAAGTGACCAAGCCCGACCACTTCCAGGTGGAAACCTCCCGTGGCACCGCCACCGCCCCGGCGCTGGTTCTGGCCACCGGCGGGCTGTCCATTCCCAAAATGGGGGCGACCGGCCTGTCGCTGGACCTCGCCCGCCGCTTCGGCCTGCCGCTGGTGGAGACCCGCCCGGGCCTGGTGCCCCTGACCTTCGAGGGCGAGATGCTGGCCCTGATGCGCCCGCTCTCCGGCGTCGCGCTGCCGGCGGTGGCCCGGAGCGGCAAGACGAAGTTCCCGGAAGCGGTGCTCTTCACCCATCGCGGCCTCTCCGGGCCCGCCATCCTGCAGATTTCCTCCTACTGGCGCCCCGGCCAGCCCATCACGCTGGACCTGCTGCCCGGCCAGGACCCCAGCGCCCTGCTGCTGGAGCGCAAGAAGGCCCGTCCGCGCGCCGAGCCGCGCACGATCCTGGCCGAGTTCCTGCCGCAGCGCCTGGCGCAGGCCCTGGCGGAAGCCTGGCTGCCACCGGCCGAGATGGCCAACCAGACCGACAAGGCGCTGCGCTCGGTGGGCGAGCGGCTGCGGGCGCTCTCCCTCACCCCCGCCGGCACCGAGGGCTATGCCAAGGCCGAGGTCATGCTGGGCGGGGTGGATACCAATGCCCTCTCCTCCCGCAGCCTGGAGGCCAAGGCGGTGCCCGGCCTCTTCGTGGTGGGCGAGGCCGTGGACGTCACCGGCTGGCTGGGCGGGTACAACTTCCAGTGGGCATGGGCCAGCGGCTGGTGCGCGGGAGAGGCGATCTGAGCGCAAAGCTGCGGCGCGGCAACCAGGACACAGTCGACACCATTTACAGTGCGGTCACGCTTCTGACCGATGATTCCCTCGCGACAGGGGCTCGATACCGTTTACTTTCGCCCCTGGCGTCAGGAAGCGGCCAGACAGGTAGCCCTGATCGCTCAGAAAGGCTCCGGCGTATGTATTACCAGCTCTACCAAACCCAAGCCGATCTCATGGCGCCCTTCCGGGCTGCCGCGCGCGGCATGGGCGGAATGCTGCGCCAGTTCGACAACGGGGGCCCCGAGACATTCGGCGTGCGGCAGTGGACGGCGGCGCTGGAACTGCTGGCCAGCACCGGCATCACCCATCTGCGTCCGCCCTTCGGCTTCACCACCGTGATGGTGGGCAACCAGGAAGTGACGGTGGAGGAGGAGGTCGTGGCCTCTACCCCCTTCGGCCAGTTGCTGCACTTCAAGAAGGATGTCGAGGTCCCGCAGCCCAAGATCCTGGTGGTGGCGCCGATGTCCGGCCACTTCGCCACCCTGCTGCGCGGCACGGTGCAGGTGCTGCTGCCGGAGAACGACGTCTATATCACCGACTGGGCCAATGCCCGGGACATCCCGACCTCCGCCGGCCGCTTCGGGATGGATGAGTTCATCGAGCACGTCATCGCCTACCAGCGCCACCTCGGCCCCGGCGGGCATGTACTGGCGGTCTGCCAGCCGGCCGTGCCGGTGCTGGCGGCCGTGGCCCTGATGGCCGAGGGCAAGGACCCCGCCACCCCCGCCAGCATGACGCTGATGGCCGGGCCCATCGACACCCGCATCCGCCCCACCGAGGTCAACAAGCTCGCCACCGAGCATGACATCGGCTGGTTCGAGCGGCACCTGATCGACACCGTGCCCTGGCGCTTCCAGGGCGGCGGGCGGCGCGTTTACCCTGGCATTGCCCAGCTCAGCGCCTTCGTTTCCATGAACCTGGACCGGCACGTGAAGGCGCATGTCGATTACTACCGCAACATCATGGGCGGCGACTCCATGCGCGCCGATGCGCACCGGAAGTTCTATGACGAATACCTGGCGGTGATGGACCTGCCCGCCGAGTTCTACCTGGAAACCGTCAAGGGCGTCTTCCAGGACCATGACCTGGCCACGGGCAAGATGACCTGGCGCGGCCGCCCGGTGCGGCCGGAGGCCATCACCACCACCCGCCTGCTGACGGTGGAAGCCGGGCGGGACGATATCTGCTCGGTGGGGCAGACGGAGGCGGCGGCGGCGCTTTGCAGCGGCTTGCCGGCGGAGATGAAGTTCCACCACCTGCAAGGCGATGTCGGCCATTACGGCGTCTTCAACGGCCGCCGCTGGGCCAATGAGATCTATCCGCTGGTGCGGCAGGTCATTGACCCGGAGCGCGGCGCCGCTCCGGCGCCGGCGGCCGAGAAGCAGCTGCCCGCCGTGGTGCCGAACGCGGCGCCGGCCTGAGGCCGCGCCGGCGCCCTCAGGCGCTGGCGTTCAGCGTGTGATAGCCCCGGCCCCAGTACATCAGGGCCGAACCGGGCTCGGACACCCGCAGCGCCACGATACGCGCGAAGAAGACGCTGTGGGTGCCCTTCTCCAGCACCTCGTCCACCACGCAATCCAGCACCACGGCGGCATCCACCAGCACAGGTGAGCCGGTTTCCATGGCTTCCCAGATGCCGGTCTTGAAGCGTTCCTGCATGCTGCAACCAGTGGCGCCGGCAAAGACATCCGACACCTCCTGCTGCCCGGCGGACAGCACGTTCACGCAAAGCACGCCATTTTTCTTGATGACGGCGTTGTTGTCGCTGTTGCGGTTGATGCAGACCAGGATGGTCGCGGGGTCATCCGTCACGCTGCACACCGCACTAGCGGTCATGCCGGCCGGGCCGCCGGGCCCGGCACTGGTGATAACATTCACGGCCGCCCCCAGGCGGGCCATCGCTTGGCGGAATTCCTGACGGGTCACGGGCATGGGGCGGCCTCCGGGCTTGGACAGTCCGACATAGACCCGGATGCTGCGGTTGCAAACCGCCCGGCTGGCAACCGGCTATCCCCCGCCAAGCCGCGCATCGATCCAGTCGCGCCGGCTGAGGCGGTAGAGGAGATGCCGCCGCATCGGATGGCCTTCCGGCAGGCGGGGATGCTCGAAATCGCCATCCTGCCGCATGCCCAGCCGCTCCATCAGCCCCCAGGAGCGCAGGTTGGCGGGCAGGGTGAAGGCCACGATCTCCTCCAGCTTCAGCGGGCCGAAGCCATGGGCCAGCGCGATCCGCGCCGCTTCCTCGGCATAGCCCTGGCGCTGATGCGCGGTGGCGAAGCGCCAGCCGATCTCCACCGCGGGCGTGAAGCGCGCCTCCCAGCGCACCCGCGCCAGGCCGCAGAAGCCAATGATGCCGGGCGTATCGTGCCGCTCCACCGCCCAGAAGCCGAAGCCGTCCTGCGCGATGCTGGCATTGATGCGGTCCATCAGCGCATCGGACTGCTCCCGGCTCAGCGGCTCCGGGAAATGCCGCATCACCTCCGGGTCGGCATTCATGGCGGCGAGGGCTTCACGGTCCTCCTCCCGCCAGGGGCGGAGGCGGATGCGGGGGCCTTGGATAACGGTCGGTTCGGCGCTCATGCCCGTATGGATAGCGGGAAATCGCCCGGCTTCCACCACCCCCCCTCGCCTGTCCGGCAGATGGCTCTATGCTGGCGGCAGAGGAGGACCCCAAGACATGCCCGATACCCCGCTGCCGTCCATGACAACCGAAGGCAAGGGCCTCGCCCGCTCGCCGGGGGCCTTGGCAGGACTGAAGGTGGTGGACCTAACCCGCGTGCTGGGCGGCCCCTATTGCACCATGATCCTGGCCGACCACGGCGCCGAGGTCATCAAAATCGAGCCGCCGCAGGGCGACGAGGTGCGCGAATGGGGCCCTCCCTTCCTGCCCGACCCCGATGGCAGCCGCGGCGCCGCCAGCTACTTCATCGGCGTCAACCGCAACAAGCAGTCCCTTGCGCTCGACCTTTCCAAACCCGAGGGCCGGCAGGTGCTGCTGCGCCTGCTGGAAGACGCCGACGTGCTGGTGGAGAACTTCAAGCCCGGCGCCATGGAGAAATGGGGCCTGGGCTATGAGGAGGTGCTGAGCCAGCGCTTCCCTTCCCTGGTGCATTGCCGCGTCTCCGGCTTCGGCGCCACCGGCCCGCGCGGCGGGCTGCCGGGCTATGACGCCATCATCCAGGCCATGGTCGGGCTGATGTCCATCAACGGCACGCCGGACAGCGGCCCCACCCGCATGGCGACCCCGATCGTGGACCTCGCCACCGGGCTTTATTCCACCATCGGCATCCTGATGGCGCTGCAGGAACGCGCGCGCTCCGGCCAGGGGCAGTTCGTGGACATGACGCTGCACGACTGCGGCATGGCCCTGCTGCACCCGCAGGCGGCCAATTTCCTGCTGAACAACAAGCGGCCCAAGGCCACAGGCAACCCGCACCCGAATATCTCGCCCTATTCGGCCTTCCGCACCGCCACCTGCCAGATCTTCGTGGCCTGCGGCAATGACCCCGCCTTCCGCAAGTTCTGCGCCTTCCTGGAACTGCCGGACCTGCCAGCCGACCCGCGCTTCCGTACCAATGGCGACCGCGTCACCAACCGCGACGCGCTGACCGCCATCCTGGAAGAGAAGCTGAGCCACCGCGACGGCCACGCGCTCTGCGATGAATTGCTCGCCATCGGCCTGCCCGCCGGCCCGGTGCTGCATATCGACGAGGCCCTGGCCGAACCGCATACGGCGCACCGCGAGATGGTGACGGAACTGGGCGACTTCCGCGCGCTGGGCACGCCCATCAAGCTCTCCCGCACCCCCGGCGGCACCCGCTCGGCACCGCCGCGCTTCAACCAGCATGGCGATTCCGTGCTGGCCCGCCACGGCTTCTCGCCCGAGGAGATCGAGGCGCTGAAGCGCGACGGCGTGGTGGTGGACGAGCGCCGCTGATCAGGCGGCGCGTACCAGGCTGAGGAAGCGGTCCACCCGCGCCCGCAGTCCATTGGCCTGGTCGTTCAGCTCCCGCGAGGCGTCCCGCAGTTCCAGCGCCGCGCGGCCGCTGGTGGTGGCGGCATCCCGCACCACCGCGGTTTCCCGCGACACGGCGGCGGCGGCTTCCGCCGTGCCGGCGATGTTGCGGGCAATCTCCTGCGTCGCGGCGCCCTGCTGCTCCACCGCGGCGGCGATGGCGGCGGCGGTCTGGTCGATCTCGGCCACCACCAGCCCGATGGCGCGGATGGCCTCCACCGCCTGACCGGTGGCGCCCTGGATGGCGCCCACCTGCTGGCCGATCTCCTCCGTCGCCCGCGCGGTCTGGCTGGCCAGCGACTTCACCTCGCTGGCCACGACGGCAAAGCCCTTGCCCGCCTCTCCGGCCCGCGCGGCCTCGATGGTGGCATTCAGCGCCAGCAGATTGGTCTGGCCCGCGATATCGGCGATCAGCCGCACCACGTCGCCGATCTTGCCGGCGGTTTCCGCCAGTTCCCGCACGGTGCGGTCCGTGCGCTCGGCCTCCGCCACCGCGCGGCGCGAGACCTCGGCCGAGCGGCCGACCTGCCGGGTGATCTCGCCGATGGAGGAAGCCAACTCTTCCGTGGCCGCCGCCGCCGTCTGCGCATTGCCGGAAGCACCCTCGGAGGCGCTGGACAGCGCCTCGGTCAGCCGCGCGCCCTGGTCGGCCGCCTGGCTCATCTGCCCGGCGGTGCCGCTCAGCCGCTCGGTCGCCTGCCGCACGCCGTCCAGCATGGCCCGGGTATCCTCGCCAAAGCCACGCACTAGCTCTTCCAGCCGCAGGACGCGGCCGGAAGCATCACCCTCCGCCACGCCCGGGGCAGCGGCGCCCGCATCGTGCAGCCGGGCACGCAGCACCTCCAGCGCGCGGGCCAGCGTGCCGATCTCATCCGCCCGTTCCTGCCCGGCAACCGGGGCTTCCAGGCCGCCACGCGTCATCTGGTCCACCGCGCCGGCCAGCCGCAGCAAGGCTTGGCTGAGGCCGGAAGCCAGGGCCAGGGCCACGCACAGGGTCGCCAGCATGCCCAGCGCGGTGGCGCCCAGCAGCCACCACCATGCGGCGCCGTAACCCTGCCCCGGGGTCAGGGCGCCCTCCTCCAGCTTGGCCTGGAGCTGTTCGCGGGCCTGGATGACGCGGCCGAATTCCGCTTCCAGCCGCGCGCGCGCCTCGGCGGCGCGGTTCTCACGGGCCAGTTCCAGAATGGCGGGAACCTGGCTGGTGAAGCCGCGCCACGCCGCGCCGGTGGCGTCCAGCAGCCGGGCATCCAGGGCGCCCGGCGCCGCGTCACGGCGCAGCAGCCGCCCCAGCTCGTCCTGCCGCACCGCCAGCTCGGCC
>NZ_JACTUZ010000063.1 GCF_014490445.1 Pseudoroseomonas ludipueritiae
ATGTCGCCTACCTCCCCACCAGCGGCGCCAGCAACACCCTCGCCGCCCGTTAACAGAAACGCCGCCCGGCCTTCCGGGCGCCACGGCTTCCCGCACCGCGCCGGGCTTCAGCCATTGAAGCCCGGCGCGCGCGCGTTTCCGCGCCCGCGTCGCACGGCGCCATAGGCAGGCGGCGGAAATCATCTATCCTCCCGAATCGCGAGCGGCGCAGGCCGCCCTGTCGGAACGGCACCGGCCCATGCTTCGGCCGCCGGATGCAGTCGCCGCCCGCAGAGGGGTGGCGCCGCCGCGGGCGCCACGCCGCCCGCCGGCCAAACAAGATGCTGACAGGGAGAGACCACGCCATGATCCGACGCAGAAACCTGCTGCATGCCCTGCCCGGCCTCCTGGCCGCGCCGGCACTGCTGCGGCCCTCCGATGCGCGGGCGCAGGAGGTGACGCTGCGCATGCACCATTTCCTGCCGCCCATCGGCAATGTGCCGCGCTATTTCCTGACGCCCTGGGCCCGCAAGGTGGAAAAGGAATCGGACAACCGCATCAAGGTCCAGGTCTTCCCCTCCATGCAGCTCGGCGGCGCGCCGGCGCAGCTTTATGACCAAGCGCGGGATGGCGTGGCGGACCTGATCTGGACCCTGCCCGGCTATACCCCCAACCGCTTCCCGCGCCTCGAAGCCTTCGAGCTGCCCTTCGTGGCCGACTCACGCGCATCGGTGAATTCCCGTGCCCTGCAGGCCTTCGCCGAGCAGCATCTGGCCGAGGAACTGCGGGAAGTTCACCCCATCGCCGTCTGGGCGCATGACGGCGGCCTGATCCATGCCAACCGCGCCGTGGCCACCATGGAGGACCTGCGCGGCCTGAAGCTGCGCTTCCCCACCCGTCTGGCCGGTGAGGCTTTGCGGGCGCTCGGCGCCGCCCCCATCGGCATGCCGGTGCCGCAGGTGCCGGAGGCGCTGAGCCAGCGCGTGCTGGATGGCGCCGTGGTGCCCTGGGAGGTGGTGCCCAGCATCAAGCTGCATGAGCTGGTGCGCTTCCACACCGCCATCCCCGGCACACCCACCTTCTACAGCGCCACCAATATTCTGGCGATGAACCGGGCCAAGTACGAATCCATGCCCGCCGAGCTGCGCAAGGTGATCGACGACAACAGCGGCATGCCCGCCGCGCTCGCCGCCGCCGCGCCCTATGACGACCAGGCCCGCGTGGTGGAGGAGATGGTGCGCCGCCGCGGCAACCAGATCAGCGCCATCACCGAAGCCGAGAAGAAGCGCTGGATGGAGGCGACGCAGCCCGTCATCGACAGCTGGCTGAACAGCATGAAGGACAAGAACATCGATGGCGCGGCGCTGCTGGCCTCGGCGCGCGCCCTGATCGCCCAGCACGCCTCGGCCGCCGGGTGAGCGCGCCAGCGGAGCCGGTGCCCAGCGGCCCGGTGCAGCGACTCGCCACCGCCCTCGCTCTGGCCGCCGGCGCCGTTCTGCTGGCCACGGCGGGGCTGACCACGGCCAGCGTGCTTTGCCGCTGGCTGCTGGGCCAGCCTATCCCCGGGGATTTCGAGCTGGTCTCCATCGGCTCCGGCCTCGGCGCCTTCGGCTTCCTGGCCTATGGCACGCTGGCGCGCTCCAATATCCTGGTGGACACCGCCACCACCTGGCTGCCGGCCCGCGTCAACCGCGGCATCGACGCGGTCTGGATGCTGGTCTGGGCCGTGATTCTGCTGGTGCTGGCGGAGCGCATGGCGCAGGGCGCGATGGATACCATGGGCTCCGGCACCACCACCATGGTGCTGGGACTCTCCACCTGGTGGGCCATTGGCATCGGCGCCGCCTGCCTCGCCGCCACGGCGCTGGTGGCGCTGCGCTGGTGCGGCTGGCTGCTGCGGGGGCGTGGCTGATGGCGCCCGAATTCGTCCTGGCCGGCACCGGCTTCGCGGCCATGCTGGTGCTGATCGCGCTGCGGGCGCCGATCGGCATCGCCATGCTGATCACCGGCGCCGCCGGCTATCACCACGTGGTCGGGCTCGACCCACTGCTGAACTACCTCAAGACCACGCCCTGGCATCTCTTCGCCAACTACACGCTCTCCGTTATTCCGCTCTTCATCCTGATGGGCAGCCTCGCCGAACGTGGCGGGCTGGCGCGGGATCTCTTCGCCGCCGCCCACGCGGTGATCGGCCGGCGGCGCGGCGGGCTGGCCATGGCGGTGATCGGCGCCTGCGCCGCCTTTGGCGCGGTCTGCGGCTCCTCCGTCGCCACCACCGCCACCATGGGCCGCGCGGCGCTGCCGGAGCTGCGGCGCTTCGGCTATGACCCCGGCCTTTCCACCGGCGCCATCGCGGTGGGCGGCACGCTGGGCGTATTGATTCCACCCAGCGTCATTCTCGTGGTTTATGGAATCAGCACCGAGCAGAACATCGCCAAGCTCTTCATGGCGGCGCTGGTGCCGGGGCTGATCGCGGTGTGTTTCTACCTGCTGGCCGTGGCGGTGGTGACGAAGCTGCGGCCGGCGCTGGCACCCGTCGCCCCCGCCCTGCCGGCCGGTGAGCGCCGCGCCGCGCTGGTGGCGGTGCTGCCGGTGCTGCTGATCGCGGTTGTTGTTGTCGGCGGCATCTATGGCGGCATCTTCACGCCCACGGAAAGTGCCGCGGTCGGTGTCATCGCCACCCTGGTGGTGGGCGTCGCGCGCGGCTCCCTGGGCTGGCGCGGCATCCTGGACAGCATCCGCGCCAGTGCCGAAACCAGCGCCATGATCTTCGTGATCCTGCTGGGCGCGGAAGTTTTCAATGCCTTCCTGGCGCTGTCCCAGGCGCCGGACCTGCTGGCCATGTGGATCACGGACCAGGGCTTCCCGCCCTATGGCGTGCTGGCGGCGATGCTGCTGGCCTATATCGCGCTGGGCGCCGTGATGGACGAGCTGGCGATGATCCTGCTGACCCTGCCGGTGTTCTTTCCCGTGGTCACCGCGCTGGATTTCGGCATGGACAGCGCCGATACCGCCATCTGGTTCGGCATCCTGGTGCTGATCGTGGTGGGCATCGGGCTGACGGCCCCGCCGATCGGGCTGAATGTCTTCGTGGTCTCATCCCTGGCGCCGGATATCCCGATCGCCCGCACCTATCGCGGCGTGATGCCCTTCCTGGCGACGGACCTGGTGCGGCTGGCGCTTTGCATCTTCTTCCCCGGCATCAGCCTCTGGCTGGTGCATCTGCTGAGTTGATCTCCGCATCCTCCCCCCGCGCCGCGCGCTGAAAGGCCAGGGGGGAGATGCCTTCCCGCCGCGTGAAGAAGCGGGAGAAATAGGTGGGCTCGAAGCCCAGCGCATAAGCGACCTGGGAGATGCTCAACGAGCTGTAACTGAGCATCCGCCGCGCCTCCAGCATCAGCCTCTCATGCACCAGCTCCAGCGGCGAATGGCCGGTCACGGCGCGGCAGGCGCGGGAGAGCGTGCTGGGCGTCACGCCCAGCTTCAGGCAATGCTCGGCCAGCCCGGCATGTTCGATGAAGTGGTCCTCCAGGTGGCGCCGGAAGCGCGCCACCAGTTCCGCCTGCGGCGAGCGCGGCTGGCGCGCCGAGGCCTCGGCCGCCGCCGCACGCTGCAGCAGCGAAAGGATGACCAGCACATGCCCCGCCACCGCCGCGCCGCGCCCCGGGCCGCTCCAGCGGAAGTCGCGCTCCAGTTGCGCGAAGGCGGCATCCAGCGCGCGGCGCAGCGGGTCCGGCCGGCGCAGGGTCAGGGCGATGCTCTCGCGCGGCTGCCAGGGCTCCGGCATCAGCCCGCGGCAGGTGGCCAGGAAGGCATCGGTCAGGGTCAGCACATAGCCGCTGCTGGGCTGGTCGTAGCGGAAGCCATGCACCTCGCCCGCCGGCAGCAGCAGCAGGAAGGGCGCGGTGAAGGTGAAGCGCCGCCGCTCCCCCTGCACCGTGCCGCCGCCCTGCTGAATCCAGAAGACCTGGTGCAGGTTGCGGTGGCGGTGCGGGCGGATGCTCCAGTCATGCCGCTGGCTGCGGGTGTAGAGCGCCTCCAGATGCACGGGGTCCAGTGAGGCGCGCGCCTGCGGCTCTCCGTAAAGGTCATAGGCAGGAATGGCGCCGCCCGCCGGGAACAGCGGGATGCGAGCCGTGCGGCGGGGCTGCCGTGCGCTCATCCGGCGTCTTCAGCGCGCCGAGATGGCGCTGTAGATGATGGGCGTCAGCACATCCTGCACGCCGCTGACGGCGATCTGGACGCCGATGCAGAGCAGCAGGAAGGCCGCCAACCGGTTCACCACCCGCGCGCCGTCCCGCCCCAGCAGTGCCACAAGCCGGCTGGCGGAACTGTAGAAAACCCAGACGCAGGCAGCCATCGCCACCGCCGCCGCCGTCACGCCGACCAGGAAGGTCCAGAGCCCCGGCTCCCCGGCACGCGGGCGGGTGGAGCCCAGGGCGATGGCCACGGCGATGCTGCCAGGGCCGGTGGTGAAGGGCAGCGTCAGGGGGAAGAAGGCGACATCCTCGGCATCTCCGGCGGGCGCGGCCTGCTGTTCCTTGCGGGCCTCGTGTTCCTCCGGCGCGTTCAGCAGGCTCCAGGCGCGCACCGCCACCACCAGCCCGCCGGCCAGGCGCAGGGCGCCCAGCGAGATGCCGAAGAAGTTCAGCACATAGGCTCCGCCCCAGAGCGAGACCAGCAGCACGATCAGGGAGTAGAAGCCAACCCGGCGCGCGAGCCAGTTCCGCTCCGCCAGCCCGCGCTCCTCCATCACCTGGTTGAAGATCAGCGCGCCGCTGAGCGGATTGACGATGGAGAACAGCGCTGGAAAGGCGAGCAGGAAGGCGGCGACGATGCCGGCCAGGGGATTCAGATCGGCGTACATGCGCCGGATCATGCCCGGCCTGCCGCCACCCCCGCAATCTGGCGCCGGCCGGGGGCTGGCCCGGCCATCGCGCGCGCCTTAATTTGCCGCCGGTTGTGTATATGAGGTTTCCATGGCGGCGCTCGCCCTTGGCATCATCGGCTTTGGCATCATGGGCGAAAGGCTGCTGCGGCAGGCGCTGCCGCACCCGGCCTTCCGCCTATCCGGCATCTGGGACCCCTCGCCGGAGGCCGCGGCGCGGCTGGCCGCCATCGACCCGGAACTGCGCATGGCGCCGGATGCGGCAGCGGTGATCGCGGGCTGCGACACGCTCTACATCGCCGCGCCGCCCGCCGCCCATGTGCCGCTGGCCCGCGCCGCCATCGCCGCCGGCAAGGCCGTGCTGCTGGAAAAGCCCCTGGCCACCGACCTGGCCGAGGCCGAGGCCTTCGTGGCGGAAGCCGAGGCCCAGGGCGCGCGGGCCGGGGTGAACTTCCCCATGGCCTCCTCCCCCGCCGTGGCGCAGATCGCGGCCTGGCGTGAGGAGATCGGCGTGCCGCAGCGGCTGGAGGTGGAGGCGCATTTCGCCCGCTGGCCGCGCGGCTGGCAAAAGGATGCCTCCGGCTGGCTGTCCCGCCGCGCCGAGGGTGGCTTCACGCGGGAAGTGCTGTCGCATTTCCTGTTCCTGACGCGCCGGCAGATGGGACCGATGCAGTTGCTCTCCGCCAAGGCGGATTTCCCGGGCGGCGACCTGTCGGAGACCGCCATCCAGGCCGAACTGACGGCCGGTGGCGTCCCCGTGCGCCTGTCCGGCAGCGTCGGCCGAATCGCCGAGGACGAGGCGAATGCCTGGACCCTGACCGGTGCCGGCGGCAGCATCCGGCTGCGCAACTGGTCGCTGGCGGAGCGGTTGGGCGCCGATGGCACCTGGCAGATGGCCCCCGATGCCATTCCCAACGAGCGGATGCGCCCGATGACGCTGCGCGGCCAGATGGACAAGCTGGCCGCCCTGACACGCGGCGAGCCGCAGGGCCTGGCGACGCTGCGGGAGGCGCTGGAGGTGCAGCGCATCGTCGAGGCGGTGCTGGCCGCCGGCTGAGCCTTCGTCACGAGGCCGGCAACGGTGCTTCTTCCGCTTGAAGCCGGCCGCCGCCGCCCCCAGGCTCAGTGATGATGGCTGGGAGGCGGCGGTGCTGATCAGGGATTTCCTCAACATCCTGCTGGATGACACGCTGGAAGAGGCCCGGATGCGCCGCCGCGGCCCCCAGTCGGCCATGGCCTTCGAGGGTGCCTCCCAGGCGATCGGCGAATGCCGGGAGGCCATGCGCGGCGAGCGGATGACGCAGCAGATGGAAGCTCTGCTGGCCCGCGCCCGCGCGGAATCCGCCACCGCCTCCGGTCAGCCGGATGAATGGTTCTGGATGGCGCGTGAGATGCACGTGGAATGGATCGCGCGCGTGGTCAGCGTGATCCTGCTCAGCCATGGCCAGCGCCCGATCCTGCCCCCCTCCCGCGAGGCCGCGATGGAAGCGGCCCGGCTGATCGGCCTGCCGGTGGCCTGACACCATCCGGCGGACTTGCCCCCGGATGAAACCTCGGGCAGAGCGCGCGCCATGAAGATCGCGCGAAACCTGTCGGAACTGAATGAGGCACTGGCCTCGCTGCGGAGCGGTGGCCGGCGCATCGGCCTGGTGCCCACCATGGGGGCGCTGCACCACGGTCACCTGGCCCTGGTGGAGGAAGCCCGGCGGCATGCCGATGCCGTGGTGGTTTCCATCTTCGTCAATCCGTTGCAGTTCAACCCCAACGAGGACCTGTCCCGCTATCCGCGCGATGAGGCCGGTGACCTGCGGAAGCTGGAAGGTGTGGGCTGCGACCTGGTCTGGCTGCCGCCGGTGGAGGTGATGTACCCGCCGGGCGCCGCCACGGTGATCGAGGTGGCGGGCCCCTCGGCGGGCTTCGAGGGCACGGCGCGGCCGGGGCATTTCCGCGGCGTCGCCACCGTCTGCGCCAAGCTCTTCAACCAGAGCGGCGCCGATGTGGGTGTGTTTGGCGAGAAGGACTGGCAGCAGCTTCAGGTGGTGCGCCGCATGGTGGCGGACCTGGACATGCGGGTGCGGATCATCGGCCATCCCACGGTGCGGGAGCCGGATGGGCTCGCCTCTTCCTCCCGCAATATCCGCCTTTCCCCGGCCGAGCGGGCATTGGCGCCGGTGCTGGCGCGGCGGATGCGGGAGGCCATCGCCGCCATGGCCGCCGGCGCATCGCCGGAGGGGACCCTGGCCACCACCACCGCCGCGCTGCGGGCGGATGGTTTCGCGCCCGGCTATCTGGCGCTGGTGGAGCCCGCCAGCATGGCCCCCTGGCCACCGGGCCAGGCGGGCGAGGCCCGACTGCTGGCCGCCGCCGGCCTGGGCGACGTGCGACTGCTGGACAATATGCCGGCGCATCTGCCCGGCTGACTTGTTGTCGACATTTTCCTGACTTTCGGCTGGCCCAGCAGACGCTTTCGTGCTTCCGTTCCGTCCCAATGGAGGAAAATGTCAACAACAACGCTGATGCCCTGAAAGAGGGCGCGCTGGCGCAGTCGCTGTTCCTGCGGCTCAGCGAGGCCATCATCCAGGGCGAGATCCCGCTGGGCAGCAAGCTCAGCGAGCCGGTGCTGGCGCGCCAGTACGGCGTCAGCCGTGGCCCGCTGCGGGAGGCGCTGAACCGCTTGCAGGAGCGCCGCCTGGTGGAGCGGGCGCCACGCCTAGGCGCGCGGGTGGTGACGCTCTCCGCCGATACCTTCCGGCAGATCTACGGGGTGCGGGAAGCACTGGAAGGCATGGCCGCGCGCGGCGCCGCCCTGGCGATGCGGGAGGAGGACCTCGCCCGGCTGCGCGACATCCTGGCGCGCCAGGAGGCCAGCATCGCCGCCACCGGCGATGACGCACCCAATGCCCTGGGCGCCATGGACCAGGATTTCCACGTCGCCATCGCCCGCGCCGCTGGCAATGCCCTGCTGGACGGGCTGCTGTGTGGCGAACTGTACCAGCAGTTGCGCCTCTACCGCTCCCAGCTCCGCAAGGTGGCGGGGCGCGGGCGGCGCGCGGTGGTGGAGCACCGTCGCATCCTCGATGCCATCGCCGACCGTGACCCCGACATGGCCGAATGGCAGATGCGGCGGCACGTCACCGCCTCCTATGCCGCGCTGGCGCCGCTGCTTGACGCCGTGGCGGCCAAAAATCCTTCTCCTGCCGAGGAACTTCCGGAATGATCCGCCACAGCAGCCTGCGCCTGGGCGAGCAGGTCTTCGACTGCATCGACCTCCCCGGCAACGTCGGCGAGGCTACCCTGCGCGCCCTGCCCTTCAGCCTGCGCGTGCTGCTGGAAAACCTGCTGCGGCATTATGACGACGACACGGTGACGCAGCGCGACATCGACGCCCTGCTGGCCGCCGCGAAGGGCGAGACGCCGCCTGGCGACATCGCCTTCCGCCCCGCACGGGTGCTGATGCAGGATTTCACCGGCGTGCCCGGCATGGTGGACCTCGCCGCTATGCGCGATGCCTTCGCCGCGCGCGGCGGCGATGCACGCAAGGTGAACCCGGTGATCCCGGTGGATGTGATCGTGGACCACTCGCTGATCGTGGACCATGCCGGCACGCCCGATGCCATGGCGCGCAATGTCGCCAATGAATACCGCCGCAATGCTGAGCGCTACAGCTTCCTGCGCTGGGCGCAGGATGCCTTCGGCAATTTCCGCGTGGCGCCGCCCGGCGGCGGCATCCTGCACCAGGTGAACCTGGAACACGTGGCCCAGGTGGTCTGGACACGGCAGGAGGGTGGGCGGACGCTCGCCTACCCGGATACGCTGGTGGGCACCGACAGCCACACCACCATGGTCAATGCGCTGGGCGTGCTGGGCTGGGGCGTCGGCGGCATCGAGGGTGAGGCCGCCATGCTGGGGCAGCCGCTGGTCTTCCGCCTGCCGCAGGTGGTGGGCGTGCGCCTGACCGGCACCCTGCCCCCCGGCGCCACCGCCACCGATCTGGTGCTGACCCTGACGCAGCGGCTGCGGGCCCTGGGCGTGGTGGAGAAATTCGTCGAGTTCACCGGCCCGGCGCTGGATGGCGCGTTGACGCTGGCGGACCGCGCCACCATCGCCAACATGGCGCCGGAATACGGCTCCACCTGCGGCTTCTTCCCAGTGGACCGGGTAACGCTGGATTACCTGCGCGACACCGGCCGCGCGGCGGGTCAGGTAGCACTGGTGGAAAGCTATTGTCGCGCGCAAGGACTTTGGCGAGAGCCGGGCGCACCGGAGCCACGCTTCGCCACGCTGGTGGAATTCGACCTTTCCGAGGTCGAGCCCAGCGTCGCCGGCCCGCGCCGCCCGCAGGACCGCGTGCCGCTGGCAAATATCCCCGCAAGCCTCAGCAGCTTCACCAAGCGCGATGCCGGGTATGGCTGGCAGGATGGCTTCGGGGATGGCGCGGTGGTGATCGCCGCCATCACCTCCTGCACCAATACCTCCAACCCGGCTTTGATGGTGGGTGCCGGCCTGTTGGCGCAGAAGGCCGTGGCGCGCGGCATGACCGTGCCGTCCTGGGTGAAGACCTCGCTCACCCCCGGCTCCCGCGTCGTGGCGCGCTATCTGGAAGCCAGCGGCTTGCAGCGCAGCCTGGATGCGCTGGGCTTCCATCTCACCGGCTTCGGCTGCGGCACCTGCGGCGGCAATTCCGGCGCGCTAGCCGAGGATGTCTCGGCGCGCATCAAGGACCGTGATCTCGTGGCCTGCGCCGTGCTGTCCGGCAACCGCAACTTCGAGGGGCGCATCCACCCGCTGGCCCGCGCCGGCTACCTGATGTCGCCGCCGCTGGTGGTGGCCCATGCGCTGGCCGGGCGCGTCACGCGCGACCTGACGGCGGAACCCATCGGCCAGGACCGCGAGGGCCGCGATGTCTTCCTGCACGACCTCTGGCCCAGCGCCGGCGAGATCGAGGCGGTGCTGCGCGATGCCGTCTCCCCTGAGCTTTACCGGCAGGAATACGCGCCGCTCTTCCAGGCCGATGACGATTGGCGCGCCCTGCCCGCCGGCGGCGACACGCGCTTCACCTGGCGCCCGGGCAGCACCTATATCCGCCGCCCGCCCTATTTCGACGCCTTGCCCCCCGGTGAGCCGCCACCGCCATCCCTTTCCGGCGCTCGGATACTGCTGCTGCTGGGGGATAGCATCACCACCGATCATATCTCTCCGGTTTCCGCCATTCCGCAGCAGTCCCCGGCGGGAGTCTTCCTGGCGGAGCAACAGGTCTCCCCCGGCGAGTTCAATGCCTATGGGGCGCGGCGTGCGAATCATGAGGTGATGATGCGTGGCACCTTCGCCAATATCCGCCTGCGGAACGAGATGGTGCCGGGCCAGGAAGGCGGCTTCACGCGCCACATGCCCAGCGGCGCGGTGATGACGATCTTCGCCGCCGCCACGCGCTACAAGGCCGAGGGCGTGCCGCTGGTGGTGGTGGCGGGCCGGGAGTACGGCACCGGCTCATCACGCGACTGGGCGGCCAAGGGGCCGGCGCTTTTGGGTGTGCAGGCTGTGATCGCGGAGAGCTTCGAGCGCATCCACCGCTCCAACCTCGTCAGCATGGGTGTGCTGCCGCTGGAATTCACCGGCGGCGCGACGCGGCTGACGCTGGGGCTGGATGGCTCCGAGCTGTTCGAGGTCGAGGACTTGGCGCATCAGGCCCAGCCCGGCGCCGTGCTGCGCGCCACGCTGCGCCGCGCCGATGGACGGGCAGAAATCCTGCCCCTGCTCTGCCGCCTCGACAGCCGCTACGACGCGCGCGTCTGGCGTGCCGGCGGCATCCTGCCCTTCATGTTGCGCAACCTTTCGGCACAGGAGCAGGCGGCATGAGCCTGCGCGGTCTTCCCGCCGTCTATATGCGCGGCGGCACCAGCCGCGCCCTGTTCTTCCACCGCCGCGACCTGCCGGCGGCGCAGGCGGAATGGGACCCGATCTTCCTGGGCGCCCTTGGCAGCCCCGACCCCAATGGGCGGCAGCTCGATGGCATGGGGGGCGGCATTTCCTCGCTCTCCAAGATCGCCGTGATCGGCCCGCCGACGCGGGACGATGCCGATGTGGACTATACCTTTGCCCAGGTGCAGGTGGATGCGCCGGTGGTCGGCTATCGCGGCAATTGCGGCAATATCTCCTCCGCCGTCGGGCCTTTCGCGGTGGAGGAAGGTCTGGTGGCGGCCAGCGGCGACGAAGCCACGGTGCGCATCCACAACACCAATACCGGCAAGATCATCGTCGCCCGCTTTCCGCTGGAGAATGGCCGGCTGGCGCCGCGCGGGGATTTCGCCTTGCAGGGCATCGCCGGCACCGCCGCGCCGATCCGCTTGGCCTTCCTGAACCCTGGCGGCGCCGCCACCGGGCAGTTGCTGCCCACGGGCCGGGCGCTGGACAAGCTGGACGTGCCGGGGCTGGGCGTGATCGAAGCCTCGATGGTGGATGCCGCCAATCCGGTGGTCTTTGTCACCGCCGCGGCACTGAGCCTTTCCGGCACCGAGAGCCCGGCCGCGCTGAGCACGCCGGAGCGGCTGGCACGGTTCGAGGATATCCGCGCCGCCGCCGCCCTGGCGATGGGGCTGGTGCGCGACCTCGACGAAGCCCGCACCCGCCTGCGGAACCTGCCCCAGGTCGCGCTGCTGGCGCCGCCGCAGGATGCCCCGGCGGCGGATGGCAGCATCCTGCCCGCCGCTTCCATGGATGTCCTGGCGCGTATGATCTCCGCCGGGCAGCCACACAAGGCGACGCCGCTGACCGGCGCCATGTGCCTCGCCGTCGCGGCGCGGGTGCCAGGCAGCCTGGTGCAGCGCCTGGCCCGGCCGCGCGGGGCGGAGGAGGATATCCGCGTCGCGCATCCTTCCGGCATTCTGCCCGTCACCGCGCGCACCCGGCTGGAAGGCGGCACGCTGCTGGCCGAGGAAGCCGTGGTCTACCGCACCGCCCGCCGCCTGATGGAAGGGAGAGTGCTCTTCCCCGACTGAAAATACTGCCTGCCCCGCCATGCCGGCGCCAGACCGGCAAGGGGAATCGCCAAAACACAACGAGGAACGTTCCCCATGAAACGTCGCAGCCTGATCGCCGCCGCCGCGCTGCCATTCCTGCCGCCCGCGCGCCATGCCTTTGCCGCCGAGGCCCTGCCCAACCTGAACATCCTGGTGCCCGCCGCCCCCGGCGGCGGCTGGGACGGGCTGGGGCGGGCCATGGAGCATGTCGCCACCCAGGCCAAGCTGGTCGGCCGCTTCCAGTTCGAGAACCTGCCGGGCGGCGCGGGCACGGTGGGGCTGGCGCGTTTCGTGACGCAGCGGCGCGGTAAGGCGGATAGCCTGCTGGTGGCGGGCTCCAGCGTCGTCGGCTCCGCCATCGCCAGCAAGTCGCCCGTCAGCCTGAAGGACGTGGTGCCGGTGGCGCGGCTGACCGAGGAAGCCGCGGTGATCGTGGTGCCCGCCGACAGCGAATTCCGCGACATCCGCCAATTCGCTGAAGCCCTGCGGGCCGAGCCGCGCGGTATTCCCATTGCCGGCGCCGGCGGAGGCACGGTGGACCACATCGTGCTCTGCCTGCTGTTCAAGGTGCTGGGGCGAAAGGCGCTGGACGCGCAATTCGTCTCCTTCCCCGGTGGCGGCGCCACGCAATCGGCGGTCATCGGCGCCCAGGTGAAGGCGGCCGTGGCGGGGTGGAGCGAATTCTCCGAGCAGGTGGCCGCCGGCCGCGTCCGCGCCCTGGCCACCAGCGGCACGCGCCGCCTGCACCCGGATGTGCCGACGCTGCGGGAAAGCGGCTACGACGTCACCACCACCAACTGGCGCGGCATCTTCGCGGCGCCGGGCGTGCCGGCCGCCGGCCAGCGCGCGCTGGCCGATTTCGCCGCCGCCCTGCACGCCACTCCCGCCTGGGCGGAGCTGCTGAAGACGCGCGGCTGGGACGATGCCTTCCTGGCCGGCCAGGACTTCGCCGCCTTTGTCGCCAAGGACCAGGCCGATACCGAAAGCGTGCTGAAGGAACTCGGCCTCGCCTGACGGCGGAAGGGGCGGGCCTTCCTCCGCCCCTTCCCCGGCTCAGGCCACCGGCTGCGGCATCTGCGGCCCCGGCGGGCTGATGGAGGGCACTTCCGCCGGCTGCGAGGGCACCGGGGTTTCCGGTCCTGGCCCCTGCGGCTCCGGGATGGAAGGGGGCAGGCCGGGCAGTTCCGGCGGCGCGCCCGGCGGCGGTGTGGGCTGCGGCGTTTGCGGCGTGCTGGGCGGCAGGCCGGGCAGCTCGGGCGTGGGCGTGGCGGGCACGGCGGGCTCGGGGTCCTGATCCGCGAGAACCATCGGCATGATATCTGGACGGGTCATGGCTGCTTGCGCTCCATTCATGCGGTGGCAACGCCCCGCCGGAGCCCCCGTTTCCTGCCGCCGCCACCGCCACTTGTGCGGCGCGTGGTGGCGCGGCGGCGCCGGCCTCGCGTGGAACACCGCCGGCGCGCGGCAGCGGCGGGGGAGCCGGCGATTGCCGGGGCTGCCCTGTTCAACCTAAGATGCGGCGCAGAAGCCATCTCCGACACGCTTTGGTGCATGCGATCATGATGATGCGGCTGGGCCGCATTGCCGATGATCCACAGGAGTTGAAGGTTTGAAACGCGGGCCGCCGCAACGCATCTTATGACATGGCCGCCTGTGGCGATCTTTCTGCGGCCATCTTTCTCGCGCCATGAAAGCCGGGTTCAGCGCCCTTGACCCAGGGGACCGAAGGAACAAAGCCAAGGTGTCCTTGACCACCAGTACCTATGAACTGCTGATCCGGAGCGTCGTCGATTACGCCATCTTCATGCTCGATCTGGATGGGCATGTGATGAGCTGGAATTCCGGCGCGGAGCGCATCAAGGGCTACACGGCCGAAGAGATCATCGGCGAGCATTTCTCCCGCTTCTACACGGAGGAGGACCGCGCCGCCGGCCTGCCCGCCAAGGCACTGCGGATCGCCACGGAAAGTGGCCGCTTTTCCGCCGAGGCCTGGCGCATCCGCAAGGATGGCGCCCGCTTCTGGGCCATGGTGGTGATCGACGCCATCTACCAGGACGGCAGGCTCATCGGCTTCGCCAAGATCACCCGCGACATGACGGAGCAGCGCAAGGCGCAGATCGCCGCCATGGAAAGCGAAAGGCGCTTCCGCCTCCTGGTGGAAGGCGTGACGGATTACGCGATCTATATGCTCGACCCGGATGGCAGGGTCAGCAACTGGAATGCCGGCGCCGAGCGCATCAAGGGCTATGCGCTGGCGGATGTTGTGGGCCAGCATTTCTCCCGCTTCTACACGCCCGAGGATGTCGCCGCCGGCCTGCCCAGGCGGGCCCTGGAGACGGCGCGCAGCCAGGGCCGCTACGAGGCCGAGGGCTGGCGCATCCGCAAGGACGGCACCCGCTTCTGGGCCAGCGTGGTGATCGACGCGATCTATGACGAAGGCCAGCTGATGGGCTTCGCCAAGATCACCCGCGACCTGACCGAGCGTCGGGAAGCGCAGCAGCAACTGGAACAATCGCGCGAGCAACTGTTCCAGGCGCAGAAGATGGAAGCGGTGGGCCAGCTCACCGGCGGCCTGGCGCATGACTTCAACAACCTGCTGACCGGGATCAGCGGCAGCCTGGAATTGCTGAAGGCGCGCGTGGCGCAGGGGCGGCTCAGCGACCTTGACCGCTACATCAACTCGGCCCAGGGCGCGGCCAGCCGCGCGGCGGCGCTGACGCACCGGCTGCTGGCCTTCGCGCGGCGCCAGACCCTGGACCCCAAGCCCACCAACCCGAACAAGCTGGCGGCCGATATGCTGGACATGGTCCAGCGCACCGTGGGGCCGGGGATCGCACTGGAGACGGCGCTGGAGACGGGCCTCTGGCCCACACTCTGCGACCCCAACCAGCTGGAGAACGCCATCCTGAACCTGTGCATCAATGCGCGGGACGCGATGCCGGATGGCGGGCTGCTGACCATCGAGACCGCCAATGCGCGGCTGGATGACGCCACCGCGCGCCTGCATGGCGTGGAGCCCGGGGAATATGTGACGATCTCCGTCACCGACACCGGCACCGGCATGCCGCCCGATGTGGCGGAGCGTGCCTTCGACCCCTTCTTCACCACCAAGCCGACCGGCCAGGGCACCGGCCTTGGCCTTTCCATGATCTATGGCTTCGCCAAGCAGTCCGGCGGGCAGGCGCGCATCCGCTCCGAGGTCGGGCGCGGCACCACCGTCAGCCTCTTCCTGCCCCGCCACCTGGGCGAGGCCGATGAAGCCAACCCGCCGTCCCAGCTGCCCAGCCTTCCGCGCGCCGAGGCGGAGCAGACGGTGATGGTGGTGGATGACGAGCCGACGGTGCGGATGCTGGTGGCCGAGGTGCTGGAGGAACTCGGCTATGCCGCCATCGAGGCCGCCGATGGCACATCGGGGCTGAAGGTGCTGCAATCGGATGTGCAGATCGACCTGCTGATCACCGATGTCGGGCTGCCGGGCAATGTGAACGGCCGCCAGATGGCCGATGCCGCACGGCAGACCCGCCCGGACCTGAAGGTGCTCTTCATCACGGGCTATGCCGAGAACACGGTCCTGGGCAGCGGCATGCTGGAGCAGAACACGCATATGCTGACCAAGCCCTTCTCCATGGAAGCCCTGGCCAGCCGGGTCAAAGCCATTGTCACCTCCGCCCCCGCCTGAGGCCGCATGGCGCCTTTTCCGGTGCCGCCACGCCGCATAGAGAGGGCGTTAATCCCCGCGACCTAAGCTGTGGCTTTCAGCTCCTTGGGTCGACCATGTTCCAATCCCTCTCGCATCTCAGCATCCGCAACAAGATCCTGGCCGCCTTCTCGCTGGCGCTGCTCTGTACCCTCGGCCTCGGCGGCTTCTCGATGAACCGCCTGGGCGAGGTGAATGCCGCCGCGACGGATGTCGCCACCAACTGGCTGCCCTCCAGCACCGTGCTCGGCGATCTCGCCATGGAATTCGAGAAGCTGCGCGCGCGGGAATCGCAGATGCTGCTGCGGCAGGGCGACAAGGTCGCCGATTCGGTGAGGCTGGTGGAGGACAGCACCCGCCTCGTCGAGGCGGCGCTGGCCGGCTACCGGCCACTCGTCTCGCTCGGCAGGGAGACGCAGCTCGTCGCTACCATCGACAGCGCCTGGCGCCAGTACCAGGACGTGTCGCGCCAGATGGTGGCGGCCGTGCGGGCCGGCGAGCAGGCGCGGGCGACGGAGATGCTCTTCGGTCCCGCCAGCGCGGCACTGGGCGGGCTGCGCGATGCCATCGAGGCGGCGCGGAACTTCCAGACGGCGGGCGGCAAGGCCGCCGGCCTGCATGGGCAGGAACTGGGCGCCTCCGCCCGCCTCTGGATCGTGGCGGTGATGCTGCTGGCGGCGTTGCTCAGCATCACCACCGGCATGGCCGTGGTGCGCGGAGTCGCGGCGCCGATCCTGGCCATGACGGCGGCGATGCGCCGGCTGGCCGAGCGCGACATGGCGGCGCCGATCCCCGGCACCGGGCGGGGCGACGAGATCGGCGGCATGGCGGCGGCGGTGCAGGTCTTCAAGGACAGCATGATCGCCGCCGACCGGCTGAGCACCGAGCAGGAGGTCAGCCGCGCCGGGCGGGAGAAGCGCGCCGGTCAGGTGGATAAGCTGGTGCGCGACTTCGAGAGCCGCGTGGGCGATATGGTGGGCATCCTTTCCTCCGCCTCGACGGAGTTGGAAGCCACGGCGCGCAGCATGTCCGCCACCGCGCAGCAGACCAATGCCCAGGCCGGCGAGGTGACCGATGCCGCATCGCTCGCCGGCGGCGGCGTGCAGACCGTCGCGGCGGCGGCGGAGGAGTTGAGCGCCTCCATCGGCGAGATCAACCGGCAGGTGACGCAGGCTTCCGGCGTGGCCAGCATGGCGGTGGACCGGGCGCGCCAGACCGACGTGACGGTGCGCGCCCTGGCCGAGGGCGCCAGCAAGATCGGCGAGGTGGTGGGGCTGATCACCTCCATCGCCGGCCAGACCAACCTGCTGGCGCTGAACGCCACGATCGAGGCGGCGCGGGCGGGCGAGGCCGGAAAGGGCTTCGCGGTGGTGGCCAGCGAGGTGAAGAGCCTGGCGCAGCAGACCAGCAAGGCGACGGAGGAGATCAGCGCGCAGATCGGCCAGATCCAGGCGGCGACGCAGGAGGCGGTGAACGCCATCCAGGGCATCACCAGCGCCATCGACGACATGAGCGCCATCACCACCACCATTGCCGCGGCGGTGGAGGAGCAGAGCGCGGCGACCGGTGAGATCGCCCGCACCGTGCAGCGCACGGCGGAGGCCACGGATGCGGTGTCGCGCAACATCGGCGCCGTCAGCCGCAATGCCAATGACACCGGCGCCGCGGCGTCCCAGGTCCTGGCCGCCGCCGGGGAGCTGTCGCGCCAGTCCGAGCAACTGACCGGGGAGGTGAACAGCTTCGTCAGCCAGGTGCGGGCCGCCTGAGGGGCGGCACGCGGCGCGAAGGCCAAGCTTATCCGCCTTCGCGCCCGGTCATCCCCAGGTTCCCCCGTAATCCCCGCTTTTCCGCCCTGGCGGCAGAACCCGGCGGCGGACACAGTCGGCGCAGACATCATGGGGGGCTTGGAAGATGGGCAACCGCCAGACTGGCATCCGCGTGACGCTGCAGGGTGCGGACGACGTGGCCGTGGAAGCAGCGGCCGAGGAACTGAAGCAGCGCCTGGGTTCCCGCTTCGCGGTCCACACCCGCCGGCGGCGGCGTGACGGGGCGGAACTGGTCCTGACCGCCACGCTGATGGCGAGCACAACCGCCAGCGTCGATGCCGCCGCGAGCGACCTGATCGACCTGATGTATGCGCATCAGGCCCGCGAAGGCCGCGAGCCGCCGCGCCAGGACGCGGCATAACCGCCAGGCCAGGGCTGCGCACGGTGGTTGCCGCCAACAGGGGGAATTGAGCGCTCGCCAGGGCGGCTGTTGTTCAGAAAGGCCGGCTGGTTGGGGCGCCAGGATTCGAACCTGGGAATGGCGGTACCAAAAACCGCTGCCTTACCGCTTGGCTACGCCCCACCGGCCAGCGCTGAATAGGCGGGCAATGGGGGATTCGTAAAGCCCCCTCCCCACCGCCACCACGCTTCAGGCAAGATTGCCGCCGCGCTTTCCGCCGATCCGGCATCCGGAAACAGCGCGAAGCAGGTGGCGCCGGAGCCGCTCATCCGCGCCAGCAGGCAGCCGGGCAGCGCCGCCAGGGCCGCCAGCACCTCCGCCACGGGGGGACAAAGGCTGATGGCGGCCTCCTCCAGGTCATTGCGGCAGGCGGCCAGGCTGCGGGCCATGGCGGCGGCATCGGCCCAGCCGGAAGGCAGCACGGCGGGTGGGGTGAAATCGCCCCGCCGCGCGCGGAACACCGCCGGGGTGGGCAGCGGCAGGCGCGGATTGGCCAGCAGGATGCCGCATTCCGGCATGGCAGGCGCGGCGGAAAGGATCTCGCCCACGCCCTGCATGCGAGTCGCACGGCATTCCAGGCAGACCGGCACATCCGCCCCCAGGCGTGCCGCCAGGGCCGCCAGGGCTTCCGGCGCGGTGCCCAGGCCCCAGGCGCGGTCCAGCAGCCGCAGCGCCGCCGCGGCATCGGCCGAGCCGCCACCGATGCCGGAAGCCACGGGCAGGTTCTTCTCCAGCCGCAGCCGGCCGCTGGCGGGGATGCCGGCGGCCTCGGCCAGCAGGCGCGCGGCGCGCAGCACCAGGTTATCCGGCTCGGCGGCCAGGGTGGCGCCCTCGCTGCCTTCCAGCGCCAGGCTCAACGCCCCGGCGGGCTCCAGCCGCAGCCGGTCGCCGGCACCCGCGAAGGCTACCAGCGAATCGAGCAGGTGGTAGCCATCCGCCCGCCGCCCGGTGACATGCAGGTAGAGGTTCACTTTCGCTGGGGCGGCTTCCCACCCGGCCAGGGGCAGGCCGCTCAAGGCTGGGCGGGGTTCGGTTGCCGCTCGCGCAGCTTGGCCTCGATGCGCGGCCCTTCATCCGGCTCGGGGTCGGAAATCAGCGCGCGGCGCCATTGGTAGACCGCCTCGGTCTGCCGGCTGGTGGCCCAATAGACATCGCCCAGGTGGTCGTTGATGGTGGAGTTGCGCGATTCCAGCTCCACCGCCTTTTCCAGCCACTTGGTGGCCCCGGGCAGGTCCCCCAGCTTGAACAGCGCCCAGCCCAGGCTGTCGGCGATATTGCCGTCCTGCGGCCGCAGCGCCACGGCGCGTTCCAGCATCTCCCGCGCCTCGGTCAGGTTCTCGCCCCGCTCCACCCAGCTATAGCCGAGGTAGTTCAGGACGTAAGGCTGCTCCGGCGCCAGCTCCAGCGCGCGCTTGAAATCGGCCTCCGCGCGCGGCCACTGGCCGGACCGCTCCAGCGAAATGCCGCGGGCATAAAGCAGCGGCCAGCCGCTGGCTTTCAGCTCCCCGGCGCGGGCGATGGCGGCGTCATAGGCCTCCACCGCCTCGGGGAAGCGCTGCCGCGCCCGCAGCAGGTCCCCCAGCCGCGCCATGGGCTGCGGCGAATCCGGCCGCGCCTGGGCCAGGCTGGCCAAGGTGGCCATGGCTTCATCCGGGCGGTCCAGCTGGTCCAGCAGGGTGGCGCGGCGCAGCAGCACCAGGGGCAGCAGCGGGTCGTCCTGCGGCACGTTCCCCAGCACGGCCAGGGCGGCATCGGTGTGCTTCTCGCCAGTCAGGGCCTCGGCGGCCACCAGCATGGCGGGGGCGAAATCCGGCCGCAGCCGCAGCGACAGCCGCGCCAGCAGCAGCGCCAGCTCCGGCCCGCCCTGTCCGCGCAGCGCCGCGGCCAGGGCCAGCTCGGCCTCCGCCATACCTTCCACGGCGGAGGCCACGGCGCGTTCCTGCAGGATGCGGCGGCGCACGGCGGGGGTGCCGAGCATGGCGAGGTCGTCAGTGCCGGTGGAGATGCTTTCTACCAGCTTCATCGCCTCGGCCTCCTTGCCGGCGCGGCCCAGGATGCCGGCGGCGATCTGCACCAGCCGCAGGTTCACCTCCGGCGTATTGGCCAGCGCCACGCGGATCAGCCGGTCGGCTTCCTTCGGCCGGTTGCCCAGATCGGCGATCATGGCCGCGTGCAGCGCCGCGATGCCGCTGAGGCGGGAGCCCTCCACCGTGGGCTTCAGCGTCGCCAGGGCGGCATCGAAATTACCGCGCCCCGCCTGCGCCCAGGCCAGCAGCAGCGGCTGCAGCACCTGGCCGGCGCCCTGCCGCGCCATGCCGCGCAGGCGTGTCTCGGCCCTTTCCCAGCGGCCGGCCATGGCATCGGCGCCGGCCAGCAGCAGCGCCGCCACCTCGCTTTCCGGCATGCGCCGCGCTACCCGCACCGCTTCCGGCCGGCCGTCCAGCACCGTGGCCAGGAAGGCGCGGTTGATCACCTCGGGCTCGTTCGGCGCCAGGCGCAGCGCCTCCAGCAGCCAGTCGGCGGCGGCGGCGGTGTCCGACTCGCTGGTGGCGAAGCGGCCAGCCAGATAGGCACCGCTGGCTGTCACGCGCGTCCTGGCTTCCGCGGTGGCCGGGGCTGAGGCGGGTGCCGGGGCGGCGAAGGCGCCCGGCCAGGGCAGTCCACCGGCTGCGGTGCCTGTCAGCAGGGCCAGGGCCAGCAGCGCGGCGCGGCGGGAGGGGATGAGAGCGAGCATGACTGGCAGGTTAGAGCCAATTCCCGGCGGCTGGGAACGCCCTGCGCGCAGGCGCCGTTCCTTCGCGCGGAACAGGCACGGAAAGCACCGTGGCACCTTGCGGCTGCGGCCATGCTTCCGAATGTAAGGGAATGCGCGCCGTGCCGCGCGATGGAGGACCTGATGCGACCGCTTCTGCTGGCCCTGGCGCTGCTGGCCGCCGGCCTTTCCGCCACCCCTGCCCTGGCCCAGAACCGCTTCTGGCTGGTCAACCAGGCAGGGCTGACCATCGAGCATGCCTATGTCTCGCCCTCCCGCCTCACGGACTGGGGCTACGACATCCTGGGCGGCACCCTCGTGAAGCCCGGGGAGCAGGTGCGCGTCACCCCCTCCGCCAAGGACTGCGTGCTGGACATCAAGGTGGAATACGAGGGCGGGCAGGAGGAGGAGAAGATGGAGGTGGATGCCTGCCGGCTGGACCGCATCGTCTTCACCAATCCCGGTGGCCGGGCGGAGGGTCCTGGCGGCTGGGTGGAACTGGCGAAGGACGGCCCCGGCGGCCGCATCAGCCGCGAGGGGGAGGATGAGGCAGGGCTGTCCTTCACCTTCATCAACCGCAGCGGCGAGACGATCCGCGAACTCTATATCTCCCCCAGCCATGAGGAGAGCTGGGGCAACGACCGCCTGGGCCGGGGCAGCCTGGCGGATGGGCGCCGGCAGCGCGTGTCGCTCACCGGCCAGCCCGGCTGCGTCGTGGATATCCGCGTGGTCTTCGATACCCACCGGTCGCAGGAGCGACGCCATGTCGCCGCCTGCGGCCGGCCGGAGATCCCCTGGCCCTGAGGCGCTACATGCCGCCGATGTAGTTGGGGCCGCCCGCGCCTTCCGGCGTGCACCAGTCGATGTTCTGGTCCGGGTCCTTGATGTCGCAGGTCTTGCAGTGGACGCAGTTCTGCGCGTTGATCACCAGGCGCGGGTCGCCTTCCTCCGCCCCCACGGCCTCATAGACCGCCGCCGGGCAATAGCGGCTCTCGGGCGAGCGGAAGCGGTCCCAGTTCACCGGCTTCCAGAGCGAGGGGTCGCGCAGCTTCAGATGCGCCGGCTGGTCTTCCTCGTGATTGGTGTTGGACAGGAAAACCGAGGACAGCCGGTCGAAGGTCAGCACGCCATCCGGCTTGGGGTAGCTGATCTTCGGGCACTGGTCGGCCGGCTTGGTGGCCTTGTGGTCGGTATGGTGCGCCAGGGTCCAGGGCGCCTTGCCGCGGAACACATAGGTTTCCACCGCCGCGTTCAGCATGCCGCCCCAGAAGCCCCACTTGGCGAAGCCGGGGCGGATGTTGCGCACCTCCTGCAGCTCCGGCCAGACCCAGCTTTCGCGCAGCGAGGCGGGGTAGGAATCCAGCACCGCCGGCGCTTCCTCCGCGCCCTGCGCCAGGGCGGCGGCGGCGGCCTCGGCGGCCAGCATGCCGCTCTTCATGGCGGTATGGGTGCCCTTGATCTTGGGCACGTTCAGGAAGCCCGCCGAATCCCCGATCAGCGTGCCGCCGGGGAAGACCAGCTTCGGGATGGACTGGAAGCCGCCCTCGTTCAGCGCGCGGGCGCCATAGGCCACGCGCTTGCCGCCCTCCAGGATGGCGCGGAAGGCCGGATGGGTCTTGAGGCGCTGGAACTCATCGAAGGGCGAGAGCCAGGTATTGGGATAATCCAGCCCCACCACGAAGCCGATGGAGACCAGGTTCTCCCCGAACATGTAGAGCCAGGAACCGCCATAGGTGTCGGATTGCAGCGGCCAGCCGGTGGAATGCAGCACCTTGCCGGGGGTGTGCTTCTCCTTCGGGATTTCCCAGAGTTCCTTGATGCCGAGGCCATAGGTCTGCGGCTGCGCGCCCTCGCGCAGGTTGTACTGCGCCATCAGCTTCTTGGTCAGTGAGCCGCGGCAGCCCTCGCCGAACAGCGTATAGGTGGCGCGCAGTTCCATGCCGGGCTGGAAGTTCGGGCCTTCCTCGCCCTCGCGCGTGATGCCCATGACGCCGGCGACGACACCGCGCACCCGGCCATCCTCGATGATGGTCTCGGAGGCCGCGAAGCCCGGATAGATCTCGACGCCCAGCGCCTCGGCCTTGGCGCCCAGCCAGCGGCAGACATTGCCGAGGGAGACGATGTAGTTGCCGTGGTTGTGCATCTGCGGCGGCGTCGGCAGCTTATGGGCCTTGGTCGCCGTCAGGTAGAGGAAGCTGTCCTCGCCCGCCGGGGTGGTGAGCGCCGGCGGGTCTTCCCGCCAGTCCGGCAGCAGCTCGTCCATCGCGCGCGGCTCCAGCACCGCGCCGGACAGCGTGTGGGCGCCCACTTCGGAGCCCTTCTCCACCACGCAGACCGCCATGTCGGGAGATATCTGCTTCAGGCGGATCGCCGCCGCCAGCCCGGCCGGGCCCGCGCCGACGATCAGCACGTCGAATTCCATACTCTCCCGCTCGGTCATTCTCTGTCCCTCTTGAATCGTATTCTCGGCATCCCGCCTGCCGGGCTTAGCCGGATCACGGGCCCTGCGGAACCCTTGCGCGAACCCGGCACCCCGGCCGATATGCCAACCATGAACCCCGCCCCGCCCAGCCCAGCGGAAGCCGAGACCGCCGCCCTGCTGGCGGCGCTGCGCCTGCAACTGGACTGGGGCGTCGACGAGGCCCTGGCGGAACTGCCGCTGGACCGCCTGGCCGCGCCACCGCCGGCGCCCGCCGCCCTGCCCGCCG
>NZ_JACTUZ010000064.1 GCF_014490445.1 Pseudoroseomonas ludipueritiae
CGAAGAACACCAGGTAGGTGCGGGTCGGCGCCGGCGCGGCGGCCGGGGCGACCGGGGCCACCGGAGCCGGAGCGGCCGGGCGCGGCGTGTTGAAGGCGTAGCGGACGCCGATCAGAGCCGAGTGGTTGTGGGCCTGATCGACCTCGAAGGAGCCGTTCGCGACGTTCTGGCCGGCAGCGTTGCGCACGCGGCCGTCATACTTGGACTGCAGGGTGCCCATGTAACGGTACTCGGCGGTGATCGCCAGGCCCGGCACGGAGGTGATCGGGAAGGACAGACCGGCGATGCCCTGGTAGGCGAACTGGCCGGCGGTGTCGTTGATGTCCACCGTCTCGCCAGGAGCGCCACGACGGGTGCCGCGGGCGTCCATGCTCGTCCACATGTAGCCGACGCCACCACCGATATACGGCACGACGGCGACCGGCATGGTCGGGAACCACTGCGGCAGCTGGAAGTCGTAGTAGACGTTGGCCATCACACCATACTGCTGCACCTCGCCGTCGAAGTTACGGAAGGCGCTGCCGGCGTTGGTCCCAACGGCGCGGCCGGGGAAGCCGCCCATCTTGTCCAGCTCGTTGTAGCGGTAGTTGCCCTCGACCTCGACGCGGAAGCCGTTGCCGAAGCCATAGCCCAGCGACAGGACGCCGACGCCGCCTTCCTTGAAGTCCAGGTTGCCCTGGCGGCTCAGGCCTGCGGCATCATAGGCCAGCGCATTGCGGCCCTGGGCGGTCATGTTGTTGGAGCCGTAATGGTTCCAGCCGAGGCCGGCGCCAATGTACACGCCGGTGATGGGCTGGGCCGCAGCGGTCGGCAGCCAGGAGGACTGGGCCATGGCGGCGCCGGGCAGCGCGATCGCGGCGGTAGCGGCGAGCAGCAGGTGACGGAATTTCATGATCTTGTTCCTCAGCAACCCAGTGTGCGGGCGAGGGGAAAACCCAGGTTGCATGTGCCAGTTGCTTTATTTCGTTCGAAGGTTACGGGCTGTGGCAAAAATGCCATAGCTTTCGCATAGATCCTAAGAATCAGGGGCTTGGCACCCTCCGGCGGCATCTGACAACCCCGGCCGGACGCTTCGCACGCCCCTTTATGGCGCTGGCCACGCTCCCGTTGCCAGTAAAGAGAGCAAAAGTTGCCATAACATCAGCGTGAATTTTAGTTGGCAACCTCAAAAACCAGCGCCGGGCTGCGCCAGGTAGAGGGTCTCCGCAGCCGTGTTGGTACGTCCGAATATGGCGTTGCGATGCGGAAAGCGTCCGAAGCGGACGATCACCTGCCAGTGCCGCCAGGCATAGTCGATGCTGCCGCCAGGTGCGCGGGCGGGCGGGTGATCCCGCAACCCTTCGAAGAGAGTCACGGAAAGGTTCTGGTCCGCCATCTCCTCCCCATGCTCGAAGGGCAGATAGAAGAAGCTGCGCGCGGTGGGGCCGACCGCGAGGTCATGCCGCCGTTCCAGGACCGCGCGGCGCGCCACCGCGCGGGCGTGGCTGTCGGAGGCAAAGGCTTCCGGCCGCCCCCGGAACAGGTTGCGCGGGAACTGGTCCAGCAGCAGCAGCAGGGCCAGCGCACCTTCCGCATCCTCGGCCCAGATATCCAGCCGTCCTTGCCGCGCGGGCTCCACCAGATCGCCGAAGCCGTTGGCGATGGCGGCGTCGAAGGCCGCGTCCCGCTGGAACCAGACGGGACGGGCGGCCTGCAGGTTGCCGGCGAACCAGAAGTCCAGGATGTCCCGCGGGGTCTTCATGTCCGCACCGACCGTGCCAGCAGCCGGATGGAATGCATCGCTTCCCGTCCCCCAAGATCGCGGATCTGGTGGCGGCAGGAGGTGCCGTCGGCGAGGATGACATCCTCCGGCGCGGCGGCGCGGACGGCGGGCAGCAGGGAGAGTTCGGCCATGGCGCGGCTCACTTCCAGGTTCTTGGCTTCATAGCCGAAGCTGCCGGCCATGCCGCAGCAGGAGGAGGCGATGGGCGCCACCGTCAGGCCCGGAATGCGCCGCAGCCCCTGCACGGCGGGGGCGAAGCCGCCGAAGGCCTTCTGGTGGCAATGGCCGTGGATATGCGCGCGAGCAATGCCCGTGGGCTTCAACGGCAGGTCCCGCTTGGCCAGGAAGGCGGTGGCCAGCTCCGCGCGGGTGGCCAGCGCCTCGGCTTGCGGGCCGGGAAGCAGGGAGAGGAATTCATCCCGCAGCGTGGTAAGGCAGGAGGGTTCCAGCCCCAGCACCGGCGCGTCGGAACCGGAAAGCGCTTCCAGCGTGCGCCGTGCTTCCGCGCGTGCCTCGTCCACCATGCCGGCGGCGAGGTAGGTGCGGCCGCAGCAGAGCGGGCGGCCATCCGCCGCGGCGGCGGGCGTGACGCGGAAGCCGGCGGCGCCCAGCACCGTCACCGCGTCGCGCAGGTTCTCCGGCTCGTAATAACGGTTGAAGGTATCCGCGAAGAGGATGACCTCCTGCCCCGCGCCGTCATGCCGCGCCTCGGAATCACGGAAGGCATCGCGGCGGAAGCGGGGAAGGCTGCGCCCGGCGGCGAGGCCCAGCGCGCGTTCCGACAGCGCCGCCAGGCCGGGAATGGTGTCGCGCAGATTGGCCAGGCCCGGCAGCTTGGCGGCCCAGGGCGCCCAGCGCGGCAATTCGGCGATGATGCGGTCCTTCAGGCGGATGCCGTGCTTCTTCGCGCGGGCATGGCTGGCCTCGATCTTCATCTTCGCCATGTCCACGCCGGTCGGACATTCCCGCTTGCAGCCCTTGCAGGAGACGCAGAGGGAAAGCGCTTCCGCCACTTCGTCCCCCGCCAGGGCATCGGGGCCAAGCTGGCCGGTCAGGGCGAGGCGCAGCGTATTGGCGCGCCCGCGCGTCAGGTGCTGCTCGTCCCGCGTGGCGCGGAAGGAGGGGCACATCACATCGGCATCGAATTTCCGGCAGGTGCCATTGTTGTTGCACATCTCCACCGCGCCGAGGAAACCGCCCTGCGCGCCCGGCCAGGCGGACCAGTCCAGCGCTGGCTTCACGCTCTGATCCGCGCGGTAGCCGGGCGGGTAGCGGAAGAGCGTGCGGTCATCCATGCGCGGCGCCCGCACCACGCGGCCGGGGTTCATCAGCCCGGCGGGGTCGAAGGCATCCTTCACCGCCTCGAAAGCGCGGACGATGCGGCTGCCGAACATCGGCTCGTGGAATTCGGAGCGGACGATGCCGTCGCCATGCTCGCCGGAATGGCTGCCCTTGTATTCGCGCACCAGGGCAAAGCATTCCTCGGCGATGGCGCGCATCTTCGCGACATCCTCGCCATCCTTCATGTTCAGCACGGGGCGGACGTGAAGGCAGCCGACGCTGGCATGGGCGTACCAGGTGCCCTTGGTGCCGTGCTTCTCGAAGACCTCGTTCAGCCGCTCCGTGTAATCGGCGAGGTCGGGAAGATCGACGGCGGTGTCCTCGATAAAGGAGACCGGCTTCCCGTCGCCCTTCATGGACATCATGATGTTCAGACCTGCCTCGCGCACCGCCGCCACCTGCGCCTGGAAGGCAGAATCCGTCACGCGAACGACAGATTTCGGATAGCCGAGATCGCCCATCATCTCGTCCAGCCGGTCCAGGTCGCGCAGCAGCGCGGCATCGTCATCGCCGTGGAATTCGACGATGAGCAGGCTGTCGGGCTCGCCCAGCACGATGGCGTCGATGGTGGCGCGGTAGATCGGGATGGAGCGGCCGAGGTCGATCATGGTGCGGTCCACCAGCTCGACGGCCTCAGGGTTGAGGGTGACGAGGTGCTGGCTGGCGGCCATGGCGGCGCGGAAGGTGGGGAACTGGCAGATGCCCAGCACCTTGCGCGGCTTGATGGGCCAGAGCTTCAGGTCCAGCGCCTCGGAAAAGGCGAGGGTGCCCTCGCTGCCCACCAGCAGCCGCGCGAGGTTGCCACGGCCCTCCGCGCGCGCGGCAGGGGTCAGGGTCTCGATGTTGTAGCCGCCAACGCGGCGAAGCTGGCGCGGGAAGCGTGCGGCGATTTCCTCCGCCTCCCGCGTGCCCAGGGCACGCAGGGACTGGATGAGGTTGGCCACATCGGCGGGAATCTCGGCGCCCAGGTTGTCCGCCACCTCGCCGAAGCTGAAACGCTGGCCATTGGGCAGCAGGGCGTCGATGGCCAGCACGTTATCGGCCATCAGCCCGTAGCGGATGGACTTGGAGCCGCAGGAATTATTGCCCGCCATGCCGCCGATGGTGCAGCGCGCCCAGGTGGAGGGATCGACCGGGAAGAAGAGCTTGTCCTTCTTCAGCGCATCGTTCAGCGCGCCGAGGGCGATGCCGGGCTGCACCTTCGCCACCCCCGCCGCCGCATCCACCGAGAGGACATTCCGCAGGTACTTGGTGCAGTCGATCACCAGCGCGCGGTTCACCGTCTGGCCGCACTGGCTGGTGCCGCCGCCGCGCGGCAGCACAGGCACGCCTTCTTCCCGGCACAGGGCCAGCGCCGCTTCCACATCCGCCATGGTCTTCGGCACCAGCACGCCGATCGGCTCCACCTGGTAGATGCTGGCATCGGTGGCATAGCGGCCGCGATCCGCAGGGGCGAAGCGCACCTCGCCTTCCGTGTGGCGCTTCAGCTTGGCGGCCAGGGCGGGGTCGCCGGGGTGATGCTTCGCGGTGGTGATGGCGTTCATGAAGCTTCCTCTCTCGCGGAAAGCCTAGCGGCACCGGGCCGCGCTGTCCGATCTATTATGCTCATCAATCCGACAAGCCGAACTCATTGGCGGATGAGATGAATGGCGGCTAGGGACAGAACCCGACGGAGGAGACGATCCATGGCCTATTTCCAGTCCAAGCCCACAGCCGGGCGGCATTTCTTGCAAATCCCCGGCCCGAGCAATGTCCCGGACCGCGTGCTGCGCGCCATGGACAATCCCACCATGGACCATCGTGGCCCCGACTTCGGCATCTTCGGCAAACGGCTGCTGGAGAAGGTGAAGCCGGTCTTCGGCACCACCGGCCCGGTGATCATCTATCCCGCCTCCGGCACCGGTGCCTGGGAAGCGGCGCTGGTGAATACCCTTTCGCCCGGCGACACGGTGCTGATGTGCGAGACGGGGCAATTCGCCTCCCTCTGGCGGGAAATGGCGGAGCGCCTGGGCCTGAAGTCCGTCTTCATCGAGACCGACTGGCGCCGTGGCGCCGATGTGGAAGGCATCGAGGAGCGCCTGCGCGCCGACAAGGGCCACAGCATCAAGGCCGTGGCCGTGGTGCATAACGAGACCAGCACCGGCGCCACCAGCCGCATCGACGAGGTGCGCGCCGCCATGGATGCCGCCGGCCACCCGGCGCTGCTGCTGGTGGATACCATTTCCTCCCTCGGCTCCGTCGAATACAAGCATGATGAATGGCGGGTGGATGTGACGGTCTCCGGCTCCCAGAAGGGGCTGATGCTGCCGCCGGGCCTCTCCTTCAATGCAGTGTCGCAGAAGGCGCTGAAGGCCAGCGAGACGGCGAAGCTGCCGCGCTCCTTCTGGGACTGGAAGCCGATGCTGGCCTCCAATGCCACCGGCTACTTCCCTTATACCCCCGCCACCAACATGCTCTACGCGCTGGATACCGCGCTAGACATGCTGCACGAGCAGGGGCTGGAGAATGTCTTCGCCCGCCACGAACGCTATGGCGAGGCCACCCGCCGCGCCGTGCGCGGCTGGGGGCTGGAGATCCAGTGCGAGGACCCGCGCCACTATTCCCCCGTGCTGACCGCCGTGCGGCTGCCGGAAGGCCACTCGGCCAACGCCCTGCGCGCCTCCATCCTGGAGCGCTTCAACATGAGCCTGGGCAACGGCCTCGGCCGGCTGAACGACCGGGTCTTCCGCATCGGCCACCTGGGCGATATCGGCGACCTGCAGGTGCTGGCGACGCTGACGGGGGTGGAGATGGGCCTGCGCCTTTCCGGCGTGCCGCACAAGTCGGGCGGCGTGCAGGCGGCGATGGACTACCTGGCCGGCAACGCCTGACGGGCCATGGCTTGAATGCGGTGGCCCTCCCGCCCCACCTTGCGCGGAAAGGAGGGCCACAGCCCATGACCACCCCGATCGACCCCGATACCCGCACCGAGCTGGAAGCCGCCGCCTTCCGCCGCCTGGTGGAGCACCTGCGCGAGCGCAGCGACGTGCAGAATATCGACCTGATGAATCTGGCCGGCTTCTGCCGCAACTGCCTCAGCCGCTGGTACCGCGAGGCCGCCGAGGCCCAGGGCATCGCGCTGCCCGATGCCGAGGCGCGCGAGACCATCTACGGCATGCCTTACAAGGAGTGGCAGGCGAAGCACCAGAAGGAAGCGACGCCGGAGCAGAAGGCCGCCTTCCAGGCCGGGAATCACCAGCACTGACAGGGGCTGGCGGGCCGGAGTTCATTTGCTCCGGTCCCGCCAGGCCGCTATACCGCGGCCCCCGGCGCCCCCTCGTAGGGCGCCGGTTTCTGTTCGGCAGCCGGAGAACATGGATGAGCGATTTCGACGAACTGGATGCGAAGGCCAGCCGTGACCGTCAGGCGGCTGACCCGGAATCCGAGGTCGGGGGCATCGCCGCGGACCGCCTGCGCTCGATCATCGAGCGCGTGGAGCGGTTGGAGGAAGAGCGCAAAGCGCTGGCCGACGATATCAAGGATATCTTCGCCGAAGCGAAGTCCGCCGGCTTCGAGGTGAAGGTGATCCGCCAGATCATCCGCCTGCGGAAGCAGGAGCCCGCCGAGGTGGAGGAGCAGGAGACCCTGCTGGACCTCTACCGCCGCGCCCTGGGCATGTGAGGAACCCGGCCGCGCCGCTTTGCGGTGGCGCGGCCAGGCCTCTTCAGACCGGCACCAGCATCCGGCAGGCGGTGGCGAGCCGCAGCCGGTCCCACTCGTTCCAGCCTTCCACGACCTGGTCACCGGCCACCCGGATCATCGACATGCCGGTGATGGCCATGGTCTGTCCGGTGGCGCGGACGCCGAAGCCGTCACCGCTATGGGTGAGCTGGACTGTCCATCGCCCGGCCGCCATGTCACCGGCCTCGATCACCTCATGCACGGTGAAGCGGATGCCGGAGAAGTTCTCGAGGAACTGCTCGAAGAACGGCTGAAAGCCCGCTGGCCCCCGGGCGTCGGCCCCTTGCATGTCCGCGGCGTGGATGATGGCCTCCGGCGCCAGGTAGGCGGCGATCCGTGAGGCATCCCTCTGGTTCCAGACCTCCTCGAACCACAGGCGGAAGATGGCTCCGGGGCTTGGCATGGCGGCATCCCTTTCGGCCTGTTCGGGCGTCCGGAGCCTAGCGCAAAACGGTTCGAGATCGGAACAATATCCTGCGTGGGGTACTCAGCCGTAGAGGCGGTCCAGCGCCGCCGCGTGCGCCTGCAGCACCGCCCGCCGCTTGATCTTCATGGTGGGCGTCAACATGCCGTCCTCCACCGTGAAGGGTGGCAGCGCCAGGGTGTGACGGATGCGCTCGACGCTGGAGAGCTTGCTGTTCACCCGCGCCACCGCCTTGGCGAGATTGGCTTCCTGCCCCTCCGCCGGCACCAGAAGCGCGGCGAGGCCGGGGCGGCCGTCGCCGGCCACCACGGCCTGGACGATCTCGGGCTCGGCCATCAGCATGCCTTCGATCCGCGCGGGGCTGACCATTTCGCCGCCCAGGGTCTTGATGATGTCGCGCTTGCGGTCGGTGATGCGGAGGTATCCCTGGGTGATCTCCCCAACGTCGCCGGTATGCAGCCAGGGGGCGCCGCCGTCGTTCAGGTCCTGCAGCGCGGCGGCGGTGGCGTCCGGGTTGTTCCAGTAGCCGTCCATCACCAATGCGCCGCGCACCAGCACCTCGCCATCCGAGGCGATGCGGGCCTCGACCCCATCCAGCACCTTGCCCACCGTGTGGCGGCGGTTGTCCCAGGGCAGGTTGACGCTGATCACCGGCCCGGCCTCGGTCTGGCCATAGCCCTGGATCACCGGCAGCCCCAGCGCCAGGAAGAAGCCCGAGAGCCCCGGGTCCAGCCGTGCTCCGCCGGAAACCAGCGCCGCCAGGCGGCCGCCGAAGCGGTCGCGCATCTTCTTGCGCACCAGCCGGTCCAGCACCGCGTCCTGCAACTGTTCCCAGGGGTTCAGCTCCGGCCCGTCCAGCCTGCGCAGGCCAAGGCGCAGCGTGGCCTCAAAGAGCTTGCGGCGGAAGGTGCCTTCCTTTTCCAGCCCAGCCAGGATGCGCGCCCGCAGCACCTCGAACAGCCGGGGCACGGCGGTGACCACGGCGGGGCGGATCTGCTGCAACTCGGCCGCCAGCTTCTCGGCGCCGCGGCTATAGACCACCTCGATGCCGAAAGAGGGCAGCAGGAAGTTGCCCACCGTGTGCTCGTAGGCATGGGAGAGCGGCAGGAAGGACAGGTAGCAGGCATCCTTCGGCAGGTTCAGCTTCTGGATGAAGTCCGTCACCCCGTGCCGGTTGGCCAGCATGGCCCGGTGCGGCAGCATCACGCCCTTGGGCGCGCCGCCGGTGCCGGAGGTATAGATCAGGCAGGCCAGCCGCCCTGGCGGGATATGCTCCACCTCCGCTACCAGCATGGCGAGGTCGGGCGGCGTCGCGGCCAGTTCGCTCCAGGAAATGGTGTCGCCGGTATCCGCGCCCTCCGGCTGGTCCATGGTCACCAGCAGGTCCAGCCCACCCAGGCCGGCGGCCTCGGCCACCGCGCGGGCCAGCTTGGGGGTGGAGACGATGGCGGCGCGTGCACCGGAGTCGCGCAGGATATGCGCATGGTCCGCCGCCGTATTGGTGGTGTAGGTCGGCACCGAGACGGCGCCGATGGCCATGATGGCGGTATCGGCGATAATGAATTCGGGCCGGTTCTCCGAGACGATCAGCACCCGGTCTCCGGGGCAGACGCCGCGCTGGCGCAGCCCGGCGGCGATGGCCGCGACGGCCATGGCATATTCCGCCCAGCTCATCCCGCGCCAGGCGCCGCCGCGCCAGTAGCGCAGCATGGGCCGCTCCGGCCACTGCCGGGCCAGGCTCAGCATCATCCCTGGCAGGCTGTTCCAGTTCTCTTCCGACGCCATGTTCTTCCCTCCCGTGGCCGTCATGCGCCGGCGGACGCTTGGCCTGCCCGTTGATGGGCTTATATCGGTAAGACGAGAACCCACAACCACAAGGCGTCCCGTGCAGCTCCCCACACTCCGCCAACTCACCTTCGATTCCGCTTCCCGCCCCCAGGGCGAAGGGGGGGAGGGGACCCTGCCGGTCTGGGATCTGTCCGACCTCTACGATGGGGCGGGCGACCCGAAGCTGGAGTCCGACCTCCGCCAGGCCGATGCCGATGCCCAGGATTTCGCGAGGGCCTATGCCGGCAAGCTGGCGGGCATCAAGGGCGACGCGCTGGCCGAGGCCATCGCGGCCTATGAGCGGGTGGAGGAAGTGCTGGGCCGGGTGATGTCCTTTGCCCAGCTCGTCTTCTCCGGCGACGCGCAGAACCCCGAGAATGGCCGCTTCTACCAGACGATGCAGGAGCGGGTGACGGCCATCTCCGCCCATCTGCTCTTCTTCACGCTGGAGCTGAACAAGCTGGAAGAGGCGGCGCTGGAGGCCAAGCTCGGCCAGAGCAAGGCGCTGGCCCGCTACCGCCCCTTCCTGCGCGACCTGCGCGTCTTCCGCCCGCACCAGCTTTCGGACGAGGTGGAGAAGCTGCTGCACGAGAAGGAGGTGACCGGCCGCTCCGCCTGGAACCGCCTCTTCGACGAGACCATCGCCGGCATGGAGGTGAAGGTGGGGGAGGAGACACTGAATGTCTCCGGCGCCCTCAACAAGCTCTCCGACCGCAACCGCGCGGTGCGCGCGGCGGCGGCCAAGGGCGTCTCGGCGGCCTTTGGCGACAAGGCGCGGCTCTTCACGCTGATCACGAACACGCTGGCCAAGGACAAGGAAATCATCGACGGCTGGCGGCAGTATCCGCGCCCCGGCAGCAGCCGCAACCGCGCCAACATGGTCGAGGACGAGGTGGTGGATGCGCTGGTCTCGGCCGTGGTGGCCAGCTACCCGGCGCTGTCCCACCGCTACTACGCCATGAAGGCCAAGTGGCTGGGCCTGCCCAAGCTGCAGCACTGGGACCGCAACGCCCCCCTGCCGGACGAGGATGACAGCGACATTCCCTGGAATGCCGCGCGGGACCGCGTGCTGGCCGCCTATAACGGCTTCAGCCCGGAGCTGGGCAAGATCGGCCAGCGCTTCTTCGACGCGCCCTGGATCGATGCCGCGCTGCGGCCGGGCAAGGCCTCGGGCGCCTTCGCGCACCCGACGGTGCCGAGCGCCCACCCGTATCTGCTGCTGAACTACCACGGCAAGTCACGCGACGTGATGACCCTGGCGCATGAGCTGGGCCATGGCGTGCACCAGGTTCTGGCGGCGGACCAGGGCTACCTGATGTCCGGCACGCCGCTGACCCTGGCCGAGACGGCCTCGGTCTTCGGGGAGATGCTGACCTTCCGCGCGGTGCTCGATGCCGAGAAGGACCCGAAGCGCCGCCGCGCCCTGCTGGCCGGCAAGGTGGAGGACATGCTGAACACGGTGGTGCGGCAGATCGCCTTCTACCGGTTCGAGACCCTGCTGCACGACGCCCGCCGCAAGGGCGAACTCTCCCGCGAGGAGATCGGCGCGCTCTGGATGCAGGTGCAGGTGGAGAGCCTGGGCCCGGCCTTCGAGTTCACGCCGGACTACGAAATCTACTGGGCCTATATCCCCCACTTCATCCACTCACCCTTCTACGTCTATGCCTATGCCTTTGGGGATTGCCTGGTGAACGCCCTTTATGGCGTGTTCCAGGAGGGCAGCGTGCCTGACTTCCAGAACAAGTACCTCGACCTGCTCAAGGCCGGCGGCACCCTGCGGCACAAGGAGCTGCTGGCGCCCTTCGGCCTCGATGCCGCCGACCCCGCCTTCTGGCACAAGGGACTGAACGTGATTTCCGGATTCATCGACGAACTTGAGCGGGCCGATGGCTGACGACGACCGCGAGGGCCGCACCCTCTTTGGCGAGGTGCGGCGCATGGCCCGCACCTCCGGCGCCGTGGGCGGCATTGCCGCCCGCATGGCCGGTGCCCGCTACCTTGGCATCAAGACCGACAAGGCCGGCCATGCCAATGACCTGAAGGCGCTGCTGGGCGGGCTGAAGGGGCCGCTGATGAAGGTGGCGCAGTTCCTGTCCACCGTGCCCAATGCCCTGCCGCCGGAATACCAGCAGGAATTGGCCTCCCTGCAGGCCAATGCGCCGCCGATGGGCTGGAACTTCGTCCGCCGCCGCATGGCCTCCGAGCTGGGGCCGGACTGGCAGTCCAAGTTCGCCTCCTTTGGCCAGGAAGCCGCTGCGGCGGCCAGCCTGGGGCAGGTGCACCGCGCCACGCTGCCGGATGGGCGGCAGGTCGCCTGTAAGCTGCAATACCCGGACATGACCAGCGTGGTGGAGGCCGACCTCCGCCAGCTCAAGATCGCCATGGGCATCTTCGCCCGCATGGACGACGCCATCCAGCACGACGATGTCTACCTGGAACTGAGCGACCGCCTGCGGGAGGAGCTAGACTACGAGCGCGAGGCGGCGCAGATGCGGCTTTACAACCGCATGCTGGCCAATGTGCCGGATGTCCGGACGCCGATGCCGGTGGAGGGCTATTGCTCCAAGCGGCTGCTGACCATGAACTGGCTGGATGGCCGCCCTATCCTGGAGCGCCTGGCGGAAGGCCCTTCGCTGGAGGAGCGCAATGCCTATGCCCGCGCACTCTTCCACGCCTGGTACGTGCCTTTCTACCATTACGGCGTGATCCACGGGGACCCGCATCTGGGCAACTACCAGGTGCGGCAGCCGACGGCGGATGAGCCCGCCGGCATCAACCTGCTGGATTTCGGCACCATCCGCGTCTTCCCGCCGCAATTCCTCACCGGGGTCATCCGGCTCTACGAGGCGATGCGCGACGGCGACAAGGACAAGGCCGAGCAGGCCTACCGCGACTGGGGCTTCACCAACCTGACGCGGGAGAAGATGGAGGTGCTCGACATGTGGGCCCGCTTCCTGCACGAGCCGCTGCTCGATGACCGGGTGCGGCCCATCCAGCAGGATGGCGACCCCGACTTCGGCCGCAAGGTGGCGGCCGAGGTGCATGCCGGGCTGAAGCGCACCGGCGGCGTGCGGCCGCCGCGGGAATTCGTGCTGGTGGACCGCAGCGCCGTGGGCCTCGGCAGCGCCTTCATGCGGCTGGGTGCGGAGCTGAACTGGCACCGCATGTTCAACGAGCTGATCGAGGGCTACGACCAGGTCACCGTGGCCAACCGCCAGGCCACGGCCCTGAAGGAAGCCGGGGTGCCGCCGGTCCTGCCCTGAAGGCCCAGGCCGCCGGGCGCGCGGAAGTGTTGCCCCGGTGGCCTGCCTCCCATGCGATGCTGGGTGCCTGAAACGGCCCGGCAAAGCGGCCGAGGGAGGACAAGATGGTCTTCGTGGTGATTGCCCATGACGGCATGGATGCCGGCGCGTTGCAGCGCCGGCTGGCGGCGCGCCCCCGGCACATGGAGCGCGTCGAACCCTGCGCCCGGCGCGGCGAGCTGCTGGCCGGCATTGCCCTTCTGGACCGGCCGGACGGCAACATGGTCGGCTCCCTGATCGTGCTGGACCTGCCGGACGAAGCCGCGGTGCGCGCCTGGCTGGCCCAGGACCCCTATACGCAGGAAGGCGTCTGGAAGAACGTCACCATCCATCCCGGCCGGGTGGCGCAGCTTCCGTACAAGCCGCTGGTGAGCACGCAGGCGGCATGAGGCTGCTCAGGCGCCGCCCAGTTCCTCGCTGCGGCGCTTCTCCAGCTCCTCGCCATAGCGGCGCAGCAGGTGGGCCTGGGTCAGCAGCCCGATGACGTTGCAGTGGTCGGCGCTGTCCACCACCGCCAGCGCCTCGCTTTCCGTGGCATCGAAAACGGCCATGGCCTCCTTGGCGTTCATGGCCGGCAGCAGGGGCGTCTTCGGGTTCTGCAGCAGCGGGGTGATGGTTTCCAGCGTGTCCGATGTCTCGGCATGGGCATCGGCCACCAGCACGATGCCGGCGTAGCGGTCGGCCTCGTCCACCACCACCACCCGGCTTTCGGCGCCCAGCGGGAAATCGCGCCGGAAGGAGGAAAGGCGGGTATCGGCCTTCACCGTCCGCACGTCCCGCCGCATCAGCTTGCCCACCGTCAGGTCGCGCAGCCAGCCGATATCGCGGGCGCTGCGGATGGTCTCGCCGCGCAGGTGGAAGCGCCAGGTGGCGAAGGAATAGCCGAAGAGCCGCCGCACCGTGACGGAGGAGGCGATCACCGCCACCAGCACCGCGCCGGTCAGGCCGAAATTGCCGGTCATCTCCAGCGCCAGGAAGGTCATGGCCAGGGGCGCGCCGATCACGGCGGCCCCGAAGGCGCTGGTGCCCACCGTGATCAGAAAGACCGCATCCACCCCCGGCGGCATCAGGATGGCCAGGATGGCGGCGAAGCACTGCCCCAGCAGCGCCCCCATCAGCAGCGAGGCGAAGAACAACCCGCCACGGAAGCCCGCGCCGATAGACACGGCCGATGCCACCGCCTTCAGCACCAGCAGCAGCGCCACGGAGCTGAGCGTGGTCTCGGTCAGGAAGAGCTTGTGCAGCGAGCCATGCCCGGCCGAGAGCACCCCCGGCGTGATCAGCGCCAGCGCCCCCACCACCAGCCCGCCCACCGCCGGCCGCAGGTTGGGCCAGGGGATGCCCTGCCGCAGCCATTGCTCCGTCAGCGTCACGCCCCGCATCAGGGCGATGCCGGCCAGGCCGCAGATCAGGCCCAGCAGCAGCGCCAGGCCATAGCCATCCACATCCGGGGCGACGCCGCCGCCCACGGCCAGCACCACATTCTCCCCATGCACCAGGCGGGCGATCAGCACCGCGACCACGGCGCTGGTGACGACGGGCGCCAGGGTGACAATGGAATAAACGCCCACGACCAGCTCGAAGGCATAGAAGGTGCCGGTCAGCGGCGCGTCGAAGGCGGCGGCGATGGCACCGGCGGCACCGCAGCCCACCAGCACCCGCAGGTCCCCGCGCCGCAGGCCGAAGAGCCGCCCGAGGCGGGAGGCCGCGCCGCCCGCGATCTGGGTATAGCCGGCCTCCAGCCCCACCGAGGCGCCGAAGCCGTTGGAGACCAGGTTCTGCGCCACCACCACGAAGCCGTCGTTGAGGGAAAGGCGGCCGCCATGCAGCGCATTGGCCTCGATCGGGTCCACCGGGCTGCGGGGGTGGTAGCGCGCCAGCAGGCGGTTCAGCCCGCCCAGCACCAGCCCGCCCAGGGCCGGCAGCAGCAGCAATGCCCAGGGCGAGGCGCCACGCAGCGCGGAAAGCCCATGCGTCGCCTCCGGCCCGAAGAAGAGCACATGCGCGGCACGCGCCACGGCGCCGATAGCGACGGCGAGAAGGCCTGAGACCGCCCCCACCACCACCGCCAGCAGGATGAGCCCCACCTCCGTCTGCCGCACCCAGCCACGCAAGGCGGCGGCGCCACGGCGCGGATGCAGATGGGACAGGTGCAGGAACTTGCTTCGGGGCATCCGGGGAACCGTGCGGCTGGCGCTGGGCTTAAAGCAGGCCTTCCCGCCGGAAGGAAAGGTGCCGGCCGTTGCCGATGATCAGATGGTCATGCACCACGATGCCCAGCGTGGCGGCGCCCTGCCTGATCTCGGCTGTCATCTCGATATCCGCGCTGCTGGGGGTGGGGTCGCCGCTGGGGTGGTTGTGCACCAGGATCAGCGCCGTGGCCTGCAACTCCAGGCAACGCTTCACGACCTCGCGCGGGTAGACGGGGGTGTGGTTCACCGTGCCGCGCGCCTGCGCCTCATCCGCGATCAGCCGGTTCCTGGAATCCAGGAACAGGATGCGGAACTGCTCCACCTGTTCCCGCGCCAGGGCGGCGTTGAGGTAGCCCAGCAGCCGGTCCCAGTTGTTCAGCAGGGGGCGGTCCAGCACCTCCTCCCGCATCAGGCGCAGCGCGGCGGCCTGCACGGTCTTCAGCGCGGCGATGGCGGCGTCGCCCATGCCCTCCACCTGCCGCAGCGCCTCCACGGGCGCGGAGATGGCATTGCCGAAGCTGCCGAAGCGGGCCAGCAGGGCACGGGCGATGGGCTTGGTGTCGCGCCGGGGCAGGGCGAGGAAGAGCTGCATCTCCAGCAGCTCATGGTCCAGCAGGGCCTCGCCGCCGGCGGCGAGCAGCTTGCCCCGCATCCGGGCACGGTGACCCTCGGCCGAGGCCGCGGCGGGCGCCGCCACGCTTCCCGGCATCTCATCCGGCGGAAGGAGGCCGAGCCCCGCTTCCGCCATGCCGCGCTGCTTGGGCATCCGGCCTCCCTCGGTTCCCGCCAGCTTCAGCGGAACCGGGGAGCAAGTCCAGGGGCTTAGTAGGGGGGCTTGTGCAGCCCGGCGGGGGAATAGGTGAAGACCTCGCACCCATCCTCGGTGACGCCGATCATGTGCTCGAACTGCGCCGAAAGGCTGCGGTCGCGCGTCACGGCGGTCCAGCCGTCGTCCAGCACCTTCACCTCGGGGCGGCCGACATTCACCATGGGCTCGATGGTGAAGAACATGCCGGGCTTCAGCACCGGGCCTTCGCCGGGGCGGCCGAAATGCAGCACATTGGGGGCGGCATGGAAGGTGCGGCCGATGCCATGGCCGCAGAAATCCCGCACCACCGAGAAGCGCTGCTTCTCCACATAGCTCTGGATGGCGTGGCCGATGTCGCCCAGGCGGGCGCCGGGGCGCACGGCCTTGATGCCGCGCATCAAGCTCTCGTAGGTCACGTCCATCAGCAGCTTGGCCTTGGTGTTGGCATTGCCGGCCACGTACATGCGGCTGGTGTCGCCGTACCAGCCATCCACGATGACGGTGACGTCGATGTTCAGGATGTCGCCATCCATCAGCACCTTGTTGCCCGGGATGCCGTGGCAGACCACATGGTTGATGGAGATGCAGGAGGCGTGCTGGTAGCCGCGATAGCCGACGGTCGCGGAAGTGGCGCCATTTTCCTCGATGTAGTCGAGGATGAGCTTGTCCAGGGCCCCCGTGGTCACGCCCGGGCGCACATGCGGCGTGATCATGTCTAGCGTGGCCGCGGCGAGCTGGCCCGCCCGGCGCATGCCGACGAAATCTTCCGGCGCATGCAGCGCGATGCGGCGGGACTCAGAAGCCGTTTGTTCCATGACGGCGAAAGATGCGCGGCAGGAACGCCGGTTGCAAGGCTTTGCACGGGATGGCAGGCCTGCGAAACGATCAGTGGGGCCGGCCGCGCTCGCCTGTCTTGTGCTCGACCGTGCCGAGGGCATCCGCCAGCCGGGCATTGGCGCTGCCCGGGCGCGCCGGCTGCTGCTGGGTGGGCGAGGGGGACCAGCCCGTCAGCACCAGCATCTCCAGCACCACCGGCAGGCCCTCCTCGGTCACCGGCAGGCGGGACAGCGCCAGGGGGAACATGTCGCGGGGCGGGATGCGCGGGTCGCGCGCCAGGGTGGCATTGCCCTCGCCGGCGGCGCGGAGGTCCCGCAGCAGCGCCAGGGGGGTGCGATAGTGCAGGGAGAGCCGCTCCCGGTCCGCCACCGGCAGGCCGAAGCCGGCGCGTTGCAGCAGGGAGGCGCCGTCCTGCAGTTCCGGAAAGGGTGAGACACGCGGGCTGATGCCGCCGCGCAGCTCGGATTCGGCGGCGCCAAGGGCCTCCCGCAGGTGCTGCAAGGTACCCAGCGCCGGCAGGCTAGCCAGGAAGAGGCCATCCGGCGCCAGCGCCCGGCGGATCTGCAGCAGCGCGCCCGGCAGGTCGTTGACCCAGTGCAGGGACAGGCTGGCCACGATCAGGTCGAAGCTGCCGGGGGCGAAGGGCAGCCATTCCTCGTCCGCCACCACAGGCAGGCCACCGGCGCCGCGCGCCATCCCGGCCGCCAGGTCGGCCGAGACCACGAAGGGAATGCCCCGCGCCTTCAGGGCCGGCGCCACGCTGCCACGGCCGCCGATCTCCAGCGCGCGGGTGAAGCGGCGGGTGGTATCATCCAGGCGGTCCAGCAGCCGCTCGGCCGCCGCGTCCAGGATGGGGGCCACGGCGCCGATGCCCGCCGCCGCCTTCTCCCGCCGCCGCCGCACCAGGGCGCGGTCGAATACCTGCATGCTCTCGCTCATCCAGCGCTGATGCGCCCGGGGCGGTGTAGGTGCAAGGGCTTCATGGCTGTCACGGATTCGTGATATTCTGCACCCATGGATGCACAGGTCGTCACGCGCGGGCTGCGATGGGTAGGCGGGGCGGTGCTGGACACGCTGCTGCCGCCGCGTTGCCTATGCTGCGCCACCATCCTGCCCACGGCGGGCGCGCTCTGCGGCGCATGCTTCGGGCAGGTGACGCTGATCGGCGCACCGCTCTGCCACCGCTGCGGCGTGCCTTTCATCCATAGTGGCCAGGGGCAGCCGCCGGCTGGTGGCGGGCCGCTGCATTGCGAAGGCTGCCTGCACCGGGCGCCGGAATACCGGCAGGCCCGCGCTGCCTATCTCTACGACTCCGGCTCCCGCCGCCTGCTGCTGCCGCTGAAATATGGCGACCGCACCGAGTTGGCCGGACCTATCGCGCGGCAGATGGCCCATGCCGGCCGTGCCCTGCTGGCCGAGGCCGACCTGCTGCTGCCGGTGCCGCTGCATCGCTGGCGCCTGCTGAAGCGGCGCTACAACCAGGCGGCGCTGCTGGCGCGGCGGCTGTCGCGGCTTTCTGGCGTCGCCTGGGCGCCGGACCTGCTGCGCCGCCGCCATGCCACGCCCGCACTGGTCGGCTTCGGCGCGGCGGAGCGGGCGGCGATCCTGGAGGATGCCTTCGCGCTCCCTCCCCGCGCGGCGGCGCGGGTGGGGGGAAAGCGGCTGGTGCTGGTGGATGACGTGCTGACCTCGGGCGCCACTGTCACGGCCTGCGCGCGGCTGCTGCTGGGGGCGGGGGCCGCCTGGGTGGATGTGCTGGCGGCGGCGCGGGTGCCCAACCCGGCGCTGGCGGACGGCGCGGAATCGTCATCCTTCCGCAATCCTCTTGACCGCAGCGCGCCAGACAACGATGTGTGAGCGCATGGCCAAGGTCGAAATTTACACCACCCCGTTCTGCCCCTATTGCTCGCGCGCCAAGACGCTGCTGAGCCGCAAGGGCGTGGAATTTATCGAACACGACTCCCCGCACGGCTCGGCCGAGCGCGAGGAGGCCATCCGCCGCTCGGGTGGCCGCACCACGGTGCCGCAGATCTTCATCAACGATCAGGCCGTGGGCGGTTGTGACGACCTTTTCGCGCTGGACCGTTCCGGCAAGCTGGACCCTCTTCTGCAGGCCGCCTGATGATTCACTACCAGTTGCGCTGCGACCAGGCGCATGAGTTCGACGGCTGGTACAAGGACAGCGCCGCTTTCGAAAAGCTGGTGGCGGCGGAGCTGGTGGAATGCCCCGTCTGCGGCAGCAGCAAGGTTTCGCGCGCCCTGATGGCGCCGGCGATTCCCCGGAAGGGCCGCGCCAAGGCGGCCGAGCCGGTGGAGCCCGTGCCGCCGGCGCCGACACCGCAGCCGCCCTCCGGCCCGCAACAGCAGGCCGCCGCCGGGCCGATCCCGGCCCAGATGGTGGCGCTGCTGCAGCGCATGCGGGCCGAGGTCGAGAAGAACTGCGACTATGTCGGCTCCAGCTTCGCCGACGAAGCCCGCAAGATGCACCGGGGCGAGGCCGAGTTCCGCGGCATCTATGGCGAGGCCAGCGATGCCGATGCCGAGGCCCTGCAGGAAGAGGGCATCGACATCGCCCGCCTGCCCTGGGTGCCCAGGGCGGACGGCTGATTCCTAGTCCTTGGCCAGCGCCACGATGTAATTGACCGCGACATCCGGCGTGGCGCGCCAGCCCTGCTTCAGCCCGCCGGGTGTCATGCCGCTGATGGCGGTGACCCGCAGCCCGGCCCGGCGCGCCTCGGCGCCCAGCTCGGCTGGGGTGACGAACATCTTCCAGTCATGCGTGCCGCGCGGCAGCAGCCGCAGCAGGTATTCCGCGCCCAGCTTGGCGAAGAGGAAGGACCGCGCCGTGCGGTTGAGGGTGGAGAGGAAGACCATCCCGCCCGGCTTCACCAGCGCCGCCAGAGCTTCCAGAAAGGCGGCGCGGTCGGCCACGTGCTCGATCACCTCCAGCGCCATCACGGCATCGAACCGGCTGCCGCTGGCGATCAGGTCCTCCGGCATCCCCTCACGGTAATCGATGTCCAGGCCGCTCTCCGCCGCATGGGCGCGGGCCACCGCCAGCGCGGCCGGGGCGGCATCGAGGCCGGTGACCTTCGCCCCCAGCTTCGCCATGCCCTCGGAGGCCAGGCCGGCGCCGCAGCCGACGTCCAGCAGCGTCAGGCCGCCCAGCCGCGCGGGGTCGCCGCCACGCGCCAAGTGCCGGGCGATCCAGCCGCAGCGCAGCGGGTTCATGGCATGCAGCGGCGACATCGGGCCCTGCGGGTCCCACCACTCGGCGGCCAGGGCGTCGAACTTGGCGATCTCGCCCGGAGTGGCGGTGCTGGTCATGGCGGCTTCATCCCTGGTTGCAGCGCAGCGCGCTGCCCGTTATCTGTCGCAGCCCTTCGCCCGCCGCAACCGTGGCGGGTATTCCGTTTCCCTTTCGGACCGATCCTTCAAAGCGCATGGCACGTATCGTGATGAAGTTCGGCGGCACTTCCGTCGCCGATCTGGACCGTATCCGCAACGTCGCCAACCGCGTGAAACGGGAAGTCGATGCGGGCAATGAGGTGGCCGTGGTGGTTTCCGCCATGTCCGGCGCCACCAACCAGCTGGTGAAGTGGTGCACCGACCTGTCGCCGCTGCACGACGCCCGTGAATACGACACCGTGGTCGCGACCGGCGAGCAGGTGACGATCGGCCTGCTGGCCATCGCGTTGCAGACCATCGGCGTCGATGCGCGCTCCTGGCAGGGCTGGCAGGTCCCGATCAAGACCGACAATGCGCATGGCAAGGCGCGTGTCGAGGAGATCGACGGCACCCTGCTCATCGAGCGCATGAAGACCGGCCAGGTGCCGGTGGTGGCGGGCTTCCAGGGCATTGGCTCGGATAACCGCGTGACCACGCTGGGCCGGGGCGGCTCGGACCTTTCGGCCGTTGCCATCGCCGCCGCCGTGAAGGCGGACCGTTGCGACATCTATACGGATGTCGATGGCGTCTATACCACTGACCCGCGCATCGTGCCCAAGGCACGCAAGCTACCGGCGGTGGCCTACGAAGAAATGCTGGAGCTGGCCTCGGTCGGCGCCAAGGTGTTGCAGACCCGCTCGGTCGAACTGGCCATGAAGCAGCGGGTGCGGGTGCAGGTCCTGTCCTCCTTCGAGGACAAGCCCGGCTCGATGGTCGTTGATGAGGATGAGATCGTGGAACAGCCGCTGGTGACGGGCGTCGCCTATTCCCGCGACGAGGCCAAGGTGACGCTGCGCCGGGTGCCGGACAAGCCCGGCATCGCCGCGCAGGTCTTCGTGCCGCTGTCGGAAGCCAATGTGAACGTGGACATGATCGTCCAGAACCTGGGCGCCGACGGCACCACGGACATGACCTTCACGGTCGGCAAGACCGACCTGCCGCGTGCCAAGGAAGTGCTGGAGAAGGCCCGCCCGGTCATCCAGTTCGAGTCGATGATCACCGACCCGGAGGTCGCCAAGATCTCCATCGTCGGCATCGGCATGCGCTCGCATGCCGGCGTGGCCGCGACCATGTTCAAGGCGCTGAGCGAGAAGGGCATCAACATTCAGGTCATCTCGACTTCCGAGATCAAGACCAGCGTGCTGGTGGGCCTGGAATATACCGAGCTGGCGGTGCGTGCCCTGCACACGGCCTACGGCCTGGACGCGGAGGGCTGAGGCCATGGATGCGCTCGCCCCCATGACCCTGGACCCCGCCGTGGACGCGCTGATGGCGCGCGGGGCCGCCTTCCTCGGCACGCGCTACGCCATCCTGGGCGGGGCGATGAGCTGGGTGAGCGAGCGCAACCTGGTGGCCGCCCTGTCCAATGCCGGCGCCTTCGGCGTCATCGCCTGCGGCGCCATGATGCCGGACCGGCTGGCCGAGGAGATCGCCGCCACCCAGGCGCTGACGGACAAGCCCTTCGGCGTCAACCTGATCACCATGCACCCGAACCTGATGGAACTGGTGCAGGTCTGCCTCGACGCGAAGGTCGGCCACATCGTCTTCGCCGGCGGCATCCCGCCCGGGCCCGCCATCAAGGCGGCCAAGGAAGGCGGCGCCAAGGTGATCTGCTTCGCGCCCGCTCTGGCGCTGGCCAAGAAGCTGGTGCGCTCCGGCGCCGATGCGCTGGTGATCGAGGGCTCCGAGGCCGGCGGCCATATCGGCCCGGTTAGCCTGACGGTGCTGGCGCAGGAGATCCTGCCGCATATCCGCGACGTGCCGGTCTATGTGGCCGGCGGCATCGGGCGTGGCGAGGCCATCCTCTCCTACCTGGAGATGGGCGCGGCGGGCGTGCAGATCGGCACCCGCTTCGTCTGCGCCACCGAATGCGTGGCGCATCCGAACTTCAAGCGCGCCTTCATCCGCGGCGCGGCGCGCGACGCCCTGCCGACGGTGCAGCTTGACGAGAGCTTCCCGGTGATCCCGGTGCGCGCCCTGCAGAACGAGGGCACCAAGCGCTTCCTGGAGCACCAGGCCGAGGTCCTCCGCCGCTTCAAGGCGGGCGAGGTGGCCAAGGATGCCGGGCAGCTCGAGATCGAGCATTTCTGGGCGGGTGCCCTGCGCCGCGCCGTGGTGGATGGCGATGTCGAGAATGGCTCCCTGATGGCGGGCCAGAGCGTCGGCATGGTGACCAAGGAGCAGCCGGCGGCCGAAATTATTGCCGAGCTGCTGGCACAGGCTTCCGCCGCATTGACCGCGCGCCGCGCTGGCGCTTGATAAACAGGCGTGGCGCCGCTGCCCGGGCCGAGGGCAGGGCGCCACAAGCCTTCTTCCGACGGCCGCGAGAGCAGGGAGCGGCCGCCACCGCAATCCGGTGCGCCGCATCCCGCGCGGCGCGATAGGTGCCCCGCCCCGTGCCCTATGACATGAAGCGCCAGCCACGCCCCGAGACCAGCGCCGAAGCGGTGCGGGTGGGGGAGGAGCTGCGCGACGCGCGGCTTTCTCTGGGCGTCAGCCTGGAAGAGATGGCGGAGCAGCTCCGCATCAACCGGCGCTATCTGGCGGCACTGGAGGAAGGGCGGGTGCGGGACCTGCCGGGCGTGGCTTATGCCACCGGCTTCGTCCGCAGCTACGCCACCATGCTGGGCCTCGATGCGCCGGACATGGTCCGCCGCTTCCGCGAGGGTGCCGGCATCGCCACCGCGCCCAAGGATCTCGTCTTCCCCGAGCCGGTGCCGGACCGGGGCGTGCCCGCCGGCGCCATCATCATGGTGGGCACGGTGCTGGCCATCGCCGGCTATGCCGGCTGGTACTACTGGAGCGGCTCCTCCACCCGCACGGTGGATGAGGTGCCGGCCCTGCCGCCGCGCCTGGAGCAATCGGCGCGGGAGGCCGGGGCGCCGCCGCTGCCGGGCGTGAACCTGCCGGACAGCGCCGGCCAGTCCCAGCCCCCCGGCACGCCGCCGGCCAGTACCGCCACTCCGCGCGTCAACCCG
>NZ_JACTUZ010000065.1 GCF_014490445.1 Pseudoroseomonas ludipueritiae
CCCAGGGCGACGGCGGGCACGCGCTGCGCCGCCGGGTCCAGGTAGATGGGACGGGCCGGGTCGGCCGCCGACGGGCGCTCCGGCAGCCAGCGGCGCAGCAGGGCGGCATAGGGGGTCAGCAGCGGCAGGAAGGCGGCCGCCAGCACCAGGTTGAAGCCGGTATGGAACAGCGCCACCGCCCGCGCCGGTTCCGCGCCGCCGGCCCAGCCGGCGATCCAGGGCAGCAGCGGCAGGGCGATGGCCAGCCCCACCACGCGGTTCAGCAGATTGCCCAGCGGCACCCGCCGCGCCGCCGGGTCGTCGCGCCGGGTGCCTTCCAGCAGCGGGTTGATGGCGCTGCCCAGGTTGGCGCCGAGCACCATGGCAAAGGCGGCCTCGGGCGGCAGGATGCCGTGGCCGGCCAGGGACATGGTCAGCAGCACCACGGCCACCGAGGAATGGGTGGCCCAGGTCAGTGCCGCCGCCAGCAGCACATCCAGCAGCGGCACCACGGAGACCAGCGTCAGAAGCTGCCGCAGCACCGGGGAGGTTTCCAGCGGCGCCATCAGCTCCATCAACTGGCGCAGCGCCAGCAGCATCAGCCCCAGCCCGATCGCCGCACGCCCCAGGTCATGCGCCACCGAGGCCGGGTCGCGCCGGAACATCAGGAAGCCCGCCAGCACCAGCAGGGGCGAGAGAAAGCCGATGTCGAAGGACAGCACCTGCACGATCAGCGTGGTGCCCAGGTTGGCGCCCAGCATCACCGCCAGGGCCGGCACCGCCGCCACCACGCCGCCGGCGGCAAAGCCAGCCACCATCAGCCCGGTGGCCGTGCTGCTTTGCAGCGCCGCCGTCACCCCGATGCCGGCGAGAAAGGCCTTGGCGCGGTTATCCAGCGCCCGGCCCAGCACCACCCGCAGCCGGGGGCCGAAGGCACGCTGCACCCCGGTCTGCACCATCCGCGTCCCCCAGAGCAGCAGGGCAATGGCCCCTGCCAGACTGATCGCCGCGATGATGAAGGCCATGATCCGCAACTTCCTCCGACTCAGGCCCGGCTCTTCCGCCGGTTCAGGCCAATATGAGAAGTTTATGACAGTTTTGCGACAGGGGCGGCGCCATACCCGTTGAGGCAAGCCAGCCGAAGGCCACCGCACTGGCCAGGACCCATGCCGGGCATCGTCCCCTGCCGCCGCTGCCTGGAGCGACAAGCTGGACCGCGCTCTCCATCGAGGCCCTGGCCGACTGTGTGGCGTGCCATTTCTGGAAAGCGCCCGAGGATGGCCGTCACGGCCGAGGATGAAGTGGCGCCTGGAAGTCCAGAATGGCTGGCCCTTTCCTCGGGCCCTGCGCGACCCTGACTGGCAACCCGGTCTTTTCCTCGCAAACTGCCGTGACCACGCTGGCAATCGCAGGAACCATGATGCCATAGTGCTGGAACTTTCCTGCCGCGCCTGGTGTCGCCGCAGGACCGGATCAGGAACTGAAGCTTCATCGTCTTTCCGCATTGCAGCAGGAGATTTGCGCTTGATGACTCTGCCGAAGGCATCAGGAACTCCATCTCCCCACGCGGCGCTTGAGGAAACCCTCCCCATCTTGCCGAGGTAAGGCGCGGAATGCGTTTCATCATCCTGGGATCGGCTGCGGGCGGCGGCTTTCCCCAGTGGAATTGCGCATGCGCGAATTGCCGCCTGGCCTGGAAAGGCGATCCGCGTGTGCGACCAGCCACGCAATCCTCCCTGGCGCTGCAACTGGCCGATGAACACTGGCTCCTGGTCAATGCCGCGCCGGAGATCCTGCAGCAGATCGCGGCGGTGCCTGCCCTGCAGCCGCGACATGCGCCGCGCCATAGCCCGATTTCCGACATTCTGCTGACCAGCGCCGAGATCGACCATGTGGCCGGGCTGCTGTCATTGCGGGAGCGCCAGCCGCTGGCGCTGCGGGGGACGCGCCGGGTGCTCGGCATCCTGGCCAGCAATGCCATCTTCGACGCGCTGCACCCGGAGGCCGTGACAAGGCTGCCTTTCGTGCTGGAGCAGCCCATCGCCTTTCCAGGCATCACGATCACCCCCTTCGCCGTGGCGGGCAAGGCGCCCTTGTACCTGGAGGACGCCGCGCCAGCCGTGGAGGAAGAGGAGGACACCATTGCCCTTGAATTCCGGGATGCCGCTGGCCGCAAGGCCTTCTACGTCCCAGGCTGCCGCAAGGTGACCCCGGCGTTGAGGGAGCGGCTGGATGGTGCGGCGCTGCTGCTGTTCGACGGCACGCTCTGGACCGATGACGAGATGCGGCAGGCCGGCGTCGGCACCCGCACCGGGCAGGACATGGGGCACCATCACCTCGGCGGCGCCGATGGCAGCATCGCGGCGCTGGAAGGGGTGCGGCTGGAACGGAAGATCTTCATCCACATCAACAACACCAATCCCCTGCTGCGGCGGGATTCGGACGAGCGCCGCCTGGCCACCGGGGCCGGCTGGCAGGTCGCCCATGATGGCATGGAGCTTGTGCTGTGACGGAGCTGCTTTCCCCTGAGGGCCTGGAGGCCGCGCTGCGCCAGATCGGTGCCGAGCGTTACCACAACCTGCACCCTTTCCACCGTCTGCTGCATGGCGGCAAGCTGACGCGCGGCCAGGTGCAGGCCTGGGCGCTGAACCGCTATTACTACCAGAGCCGCATTCCCCTGAAGGACGCAGCCTTCCTGTCGCGCGCGGAAGACCCGGAACTGCGGCGGATCTGGCGGCAGCGCCTGGTGGACCATGATGGCAGCACGCCGGGGACCGGTGGCATCTCCCGCTGGCTGGCGCTGACCGACGGGCTGGGGCTGCCGCGGCAGGATGTGGTGGCAGGCATCGGCATCCTGCCGGCCACGCGCTTCGCCGTTGACGCCTATGTGCGCTACGTGCGCGACGCCCCGCTGCTGCAGGCCGTGGCGTCATCGCTGACGGAGCTGTTCTCTCCGGCCATCATCTCGGAACGGGTCTCGGGAATGCTGCGTCACTACGAATTCGTGGATGAGCGCACGCTGCAATATTTCTCGCACCGCCTGGAGGAAGCACCGCGGGATTCGGACTTCGCCCTGGATTATGTGAAACGTGAGGCACGCACGCCGGAACAGCAGGCTGCGGTGCTGGATGCGCTGCGCTTCAAATGCGATGTGCTCTGGGCTCAGCTCGATGCGCTGCATCACGCCTATGTCACACCAGGCCTGATTCCTCCTGGCGGCTTCCAGCCTTCGTGAACCCATGCCGGCGCTGCCTGCCTCAGCTTTCCTTCGCCATTCGAGATATCTCGCTGCAATGCATCACCCTTTCGCAGGCGCCCGAATCCCATCGGAAAACACAATGCGTCATTGACTTTCACCAGCGCGATGCCAAAACTTATCCTGCTAAGATAACGAACTTGGCATCATAGAGGAGATGGAAATGGCCTGGAACAAGCCGCGCATTGTTGAAGTCTGCCTCGGCATGGAAATCAATTGCTACGAGAGCGCCGAGGTCTGAGCGCTCCTGCCGCGGCGCTGTCCTGAGGCTGCGCCGCGGTGGCCCGAAGCCGCGACGGGCGGGGAGCATGCATCGGCTCTCCGGATGATCGAGAGGGTGAAAGGCCATGACTCCGGCGGTCAATCCTCCGCTTGGGCTTCTGGCGGAGCTGACGCACCGCTGCCCCTTGCGCTGCCCTTACTGTTCCAATCCGCTGGAGCTTGAGCAGGCCGCGCAGGAGCTTTCCGCAGCCGAATGGGGCCGCGTCTTCCAGGAGGCCGCGGAACTGGGCGTCCTGCAGCTGCACCTTTCGGGCGGCGAGCCCGCCGCGCGGCGCGACCTTGAGGCCATTGCCGCCCAGGCCAGCGCCGCCGGGCTCTACAGCAACCTGATCACCTCCGGCGTCTCGATCGACGCCCGCCGGCTGGCGGCCCTGGTGGAAGCCGGCCTGGATCACGTGCAACTCTCCATCCAGGCCGCCGATGCCGCCACGGCCGACCGCATCGGCGGCATGCCGGGCGGCCACGGCCGCAAGCTGGCCTTCGCGCGCATGGTGCGGGAAGCCGGCCTGCCGCTGACGGTGAATGCCGTCCTGCACCGGCAGAATCTAGACAGCCTGCCGGCCATCATCGACCTCGCACTGGATCTCGGCGCCACGCGGCTGGAACTGGCGCATGTGCAATATCATGGCTGGGCCTACCAGAACCGCGCCGCGCTGCTGCCGAGCCGTGCCCAATTGGAAGCCGCCACCGCCACCATCGCCGCCGCGCGGCCAGCGCTGCGCGGACGGCTGGTGATCGATGACGTGGCGCCGGATTATCACGCCCAGCGTCCCAAGGCCTGCATGGGCGGCTGGGGCAGCACTGTCATGGTGGTCACGCCCTCGGGCCAGGCCCTGCCCTGCCATGCCGCTGCCGGCCTGCCGGGCTTCACCTTCCCCAATGTACGCAGCAACCCGCTGCGCGCCATCTGGCGGGACTCGGAAGCCTTCAACCGCTTCCGCGGCACGGCCTGGATGCCGGAGCCCTGCCGGGGCTGCGACCGGCGTGAGGAAGACTGGGGCGGCTGCCGCTGCCAGGCCTTCGCCCTCACCGGGGATGCCACGGCCACCGATCCTGTCTGCGCGCTGTCGCCCCATCATGCCTTGCTGAATGCCGCCCTGGAGGAAGCCGCCACCAGCGACGGCAGCTTCCAGTACCGCGAGATGCGCCGGCAGCCGGCTTCGGTCGGGTAGCCGTGCCATGCGGCGGGACCGGCGGGCCATGCTGCTCGGTCTGGCCGGCACGCTCCTGCCGCTGCGGCCCCTGCATTCCTCGCCCACCCTTCCAGGTTGCGTGGAGGTGGCGCCCGGCCTCTGGGTGATGCCCGGGCGCATGGAGGAAGCCAGCGCCGAGAACCTGGATGCCATCGGCAATACCGGCTTCGTCAGCGGCACGGAGGCAACGGCGGTCATCGACCCGGGTGGCAGCTTCGCGCATGGCCAGTTGCTGCGCCAGGCCATCCTGGCGCGCGGCGCGCCACCCATCCGCTACCTGGTGCTGACCCATATGCACCCGGACCATGTGATGGGCGCCGCCGCCTTCGCGGATCTCCAGCCGGAGGTCATCGGCCATGCCCGCCTGCCGGAAGCCCTGGCGCAGCGGGGCAGCTTCTACGCCGCCATGCTGGAACGCGAGATGGGCGCGGCGGCCGCCGGCAGCGGCGCATTGGCGCCAACACGCCTGGTCGCAGGCAGAGCCGAGCTCGACCTCGGTGGCCGCGTGCTGGAACTGCGCGCGCATCCCCCGGCCCATACCGACAATGACCTCAGCCTGCATGACCGCACCACCGGCACGCTCTGGCTGTCCGACCTGCTCTTCGTGGACCGCATCCCGGCGCTGGATGGCGATCTGACGGGCTGGCTGCGTGTCCTGGCCGAGTTGCAACAGGAACCGGCGCAAAGAGCCATTCCTGGCCATGGCCCGCCTTCCGTGCCCTGGCCGGAGGCCGCAGCGCCATTGCAGGCCTACCTGGCCGCGCTGCGGGATGGCACCCGCGCCGCCATCGCCGCCGGCCTGGACCTGGCCGAGGCGCCGGAGCGTGTCGCCACCGAGGCCGCACGCTCCTGGCAGCTCGCCAAGCATTATCACGGCCGCAACGTCACGGCCGCCTATCGCCAGCTTGAATGGGAGTGAAGCCGATGCCGCCTTCCCTGCCCCGCCGCCCCTTCCTGGCCCTGGGCGCGGCCGCCGCCCTGTCCGGCGCCTGGCCCGCATCCGCGCAGGAGGAGCCCCGCCGCGCCGCGCGCTGGGCCGATCTGCGCGGCCTGGTCTTCGGCGACCGCCCCATGGAGGAAGCGGGCGAGGCCATGACACTGACGGCGCCTTACCGCGCGCTCGATGCCGGCGCGGTGCCGGTGTCCATCGACCTGGCGCCCCTGCTGGCGCCGGAGGTCCGCAGCGTCAGCCTCATCATCGACGAGAATCCCTCGCCGCTGGCGGTGGTGTTCCGTGCCGGCCCGGCAGCCGACCTGCGCCTGGTCAGCACCCGCATCCGGGTGGATGCCTATACCTTCCTGCATGCGGTGGCGGAAACCGCCGATGGCCGCCTGCTGATGACGCAGCAGTTCATCAAGGCCGCCGGCGGCTGCTCGGCACCGATGAGCAGCAACCTCCAGGCCGCGCGCGAACGCATGGGCCGCGCCCGCTTCACCCTGCCGGAAGGGCCGCCGGCGGCGGGCCGCCCCGTGCCGGTGCAGGTGGCGCTCAGCCATCCGAATACCTCCGGCTTGCAGATCGACCAGGTCACGCGCCTCTCGATCCCGGCGGAATTCATCCGCCACCTGCGCATCAGCTATCGTGACGCCGTGGCGCTGGAGATCGAGAGCGATATCTCCATCGCCGAGAACCCGACCTTCGGCTTCATGCTGGCCGGCGACCCGGGCGGTGAATTGCTGCTGGAGGCGGAAGACAACAGGGGCCGGCATTTCGTCAGCCGCTGGGCGCTTTCAGCCGCGGGCTGACAGCAAGGAAGAGCTTCTTCTTTTTCTGAAGAAAAAGAAGCAAAAAGACTTTTCGACTTGGCGCTGTCCCCGAGCTTTGGCCGCAGTCTGAACTCGAGAAGGTTTTTTGGTTCTTTTTTGCAAAAAAGAACATCTTCCTTGCTCAGCGCGGCGCTTCCCTGGGCTGCATGAGGACGCGGTTGCGCAGCAGCCAGCGTAATGCGCGCTGCCAGCTTTCATCCGTGTTGCCACGGAAATCCGCGAACCAACTGCCCTGCACCGCGCCGGAAGGCACCTCGCGCACCGTCAGCGTCAGGTGCAGGATCAGGTTGCTGACCTTCTGCACGAGCCCCGTCATCACGAGGTCGGCGTCCTGCTTCGCCGCCTCGGTCACTTCGCAGCCATTGCAGTTGCGCAGTGCGGCGCCCGGCGGCGGTGGAGCGGCGATCACGTCGTAGCGGCCGGAAGCTTCAAGCCTCTCGCGCAGCTCCGTTGTCAACAGGCGCAGCCTTGCATCCTGCTCGGCCTGCGGCGGCTGTCCCGATGTGTCGTAAAGCTCGATATCGAAGACCACCATCCGTGGCGGGTTGGCGGCACAGGCGGCCCTTGGGAGGAAGCCCGTCATCAAGAGAAGCAGCAGCATCGTGGCCGTTCGCCGCATCGTGCGTCCTCCTGCTTCACGAAATTATTGATACACTCAAACAAGATGCACAAGATGGCATGCAAGGAGCCGTTCGTGCCACCTAGCATCGCGCGGCCAAGAATGCAGGGAGGAAGCGGATTGTCGGCAGCCCGTGCCATCGTGGCAGTGCTCGCTCTGTTGCTCGCCGCCAGAACCGCGGTCGGCGCAGAAGCAACCCTGCGGATCGGCTATCTCGGCCTGTCCATCAAGCACGAGATGCCCAATTCCTTCCTGGACCCGCCGCCAGCGGACGAGGGCGTGCAGGGCGCGCGCCTGGGCGTCGCCGACAATGCCACCACCGGGCGCTTCACCGGCCAAGGCTTCGCGCTGCAGGAAAAGTTGGTCAACGATCCTGAAGCCGTTGTGCCCGCCTTGCGGGAACTGGTTGCGGCAGGAATCCGGCTTGTGGTGGTGGATCTGCCGGCCAGCCAGTTGCTGGAGGTGGCCGATCTGCCGGAGGCGCGTGGCACGACCCTCTTCAACATGCGCGCGCCGGATGATGCGTTGCGCAACGAAAGCTGCCGGCGCAACCTGCTGCACCTGACGCCATCCCGCGCCATGCTGGCCGATGCGCTGGCGCAGTTCCTCGCGGTGCGGCGCTGGCGCGACATCCTGCTGGTGGTCGGCCCTTCCGAGGGCGACAGGCTCTATGCGGAGGCAATCCGCCGCGCGGCGCGCAAGTTCCAGCTGCGGATCGTGGCGGACAAGCCCTGGGCCTACGACCCCGGCGCGCGGCGCGTCGATACCGGCCATTATGGCGCCGCCGCCGAGGTCGCCCGCTTCACCCAGGGGGTTCCCAGCCACGACATCGTCGTGGTGGCCGACGAGGCCGGCGATTGGGGCGACGAGATCGCCTACCGCACCGCCGAGCCGCGCCTGGTGGCGGGGACGCAGGGGCTGGTGCCGGCGAACTGGGCGCGCCCGCACGAGCAATGGGGCGCGACGCAGTTGCAGCGCCGCTTCCGGGCCCGCGCGCAGCGTTGGATGCTGCCGGCCGACCACGCCGCCTGGCTGGCGCTGCGCGCCATTGGCGAGGCCGCCACGCGCAGCCGCTCCACCGACCCGGATACCGTGGTGGCGCGCATCCGCGACCCGGACTTCGAGCTGGCTGGCTTCAAGGGCGTGCCGCTGTCCTTCCGGCCATGGGACGGGCAGCTGCGCCAGCCGGTTCTGCTGGCGAATGACCGCACGCTCGTCTCGGTTTCGCCGCAGCCGGGCTTTCAGCACCAGTTCTCGGAATTGGACACCCTCGGAACAGACAGGCCGGAAACAAAATGCCGATCCCGCTGACCTGCTGGCGCAGCGCCATGCTCGCCCTGCCGCTGCTGCTGGCTGCCCCGCTGCACGCCGAAACCATCCTGGTCTCCAACGAAAAGGACAACAGCATCACGGTGCTGGATGGCGCGACCCTGCAGGTGACGCGCACCGTGCCGGTGGGGGAACGGCCACGTGGCATCGCGCTCTCCACCGACGGGCGGTTTCTCTATGTCTGCGTCGGCGACAGCGACCGCATCGACGTGCTCGACCTTTCCTCCTGGCGCGTGGCGCAGCACCTGCCAAGCGGCTCCGACCCGGAGCTGCTGGCGGTGCATCCCGATGGCCGCCGCCTTTACGTCGCGAACGAGGACGACAACCTCGTCACCGTCGTCGATGTCGAGCAGCGCGCGGTGGTGACCGAGATCCCCGTGGGCGTCGAGCCGGAAGGCATGGGACTGAGCCCGGATGGCCGCTTCCTGGTCAATACCTCCGAAACCACCAACATGGCGCATTTCATCGACACCGAGAGCCTGGAGATCGTCGCCAATGTCATGGTGGGCTCACGCCCGCGCGTGGCGGCCTGGCAGGCGGATGGAAAGCGTGTCTGGGTATCTGCCGAGATCGGCGGCACGGTCAGCGTGATCGACGCCGCGAACCACACGATCGTGGGCACGGTCGAGTTCCAGGTGCCCGGCGTGCCGCGTGAGGCGGTGCAGCCGGTCGGCATGATCTTCTCGGCGGATGGCTCCACCGCCTATGTCGCCCTGGGGCCCGCCAACCGCGTCGCCATGGTCGATGCGCGCAGCCTGGAGGTGCAGCGCTACCTGCTGGTGGGCCAGCGGGTCTGGAACCTGGCCCTCTCCCCCGATGGCTCGCGGATCTACACCACCAATGGCGTCAGCAACGACATGTCCGTGATCGATGTCGCCTCCAGCCGTGTGCTGCGCTCCGTCCCGGTCGGCCGTTCTCCCTGGGGGATCGTGGCACGGCCATGACCATCGCCATGCCTCCACCCGCCCGGCCGCGGCCCGCTGCCAGCTCCGGCAGCGAGCTGGCCCTGCCGGCGCTGGAGGTTTCCGGCCTTTCCCATGCCTATGGCGCGCGGCGGGTGCTGCATGAGGTGTCCCTCCGCGTCATGCCGGGCGAATTCACTGTTCTGCTCGGCCCCAATGGCGCGGGGAAGAGCACGCTTTTCGCGCTGATCACCCGCCTCTTCGACGCGCGGCAGGGCAGCATCCGCATCTTCGGCAACGAGCTGCGGCGCAGGCCGGACCTGGCGCTGGCGCAGCTTGGCGTGGTGTTCCAGCAGCCCACCCTGGACCCTGACCTGACCCTGCGCCAGAACCTGGCCTATAGCGCCGCGCTGCACGGGATCAGCCGGGCCGAGGCGCGGCGGCGATCCGCCGAGGAACTGGCGCGGATCGGCCTGGACCAGCGGGCGGATGACACGGTGCGCAGCCTCTCGGGCGGGCAGCGGCGGCGGGTGGAGATCGCGCGTGCCCTGCTGGCGCGTCCCCGCCTGCTGGTGCTCGACGAGCCGACGGTGGGCCTCGACGCCGCCAGCCGCGCCTTCCTGCTCGACCATGTCCGGGGCCTGTGCCGGGAGAATGGCCTCGCCGTGCTCTGGGCCACGCATCTCATCGACGAGGTGGATGCCTCGGCGCGCATCCTCGTGCTGCATGAAGGCCGCATCCGCGCCAGCGGCAGCGTGCCGGAGGCGCTGGCGGCGGGCGGTGCCGCCACGCTGCGCGAGGCTTTCGACCACCTGACCAGAACCTCTCCGGAGCCCGCGCCATGACCGGAAGCCAGAGCCTGCTCCGCTACCTCCGCTGCCTGGAGGGGATCGTGCGGCGGGAATCGCTGCGCTTCGTGCAGCAGCGTGGCCGCTTCTTCTCGGCCCTGGTGCGGCCGCTGGTCTGGCTGATGATCTTCGCTTCGGGCTTCCGCTTCGTGCTCGGCGTTTCCATCGTGCCGCCTTACGAAACCTATGTCATGTACGAGGAATATGTGGTGCCCGGGCTTTGCGCCATGGTGCTGCTGTTCCAGTCCATGCAGAGCAGCCTTTCCATGGTCTATGACCGGGAGATGGGCAGCATGCGCATGCTCCTGGCCAGCCCCCTGCCCCGCTGGTGGCTGCTGACCTGCCGCCTGCTCGCCGCCGTGCTGGTCAGCGTGCTGCAGGTCTATGTCTTCCTGGCCGTGGCCTGGTTCTGGGAGGTGCGGCCACCGCCGCTCGGCTATCTGACGGTGCTGCCGGCGCTGCTGCTCTCCGGCATGATGCTGGGCGCGCTCGGGCTGTTGCTCTCCGCCCGTATCCGGCAGCTGGAGAATTTTGCCGGGGTGATGAACTTCGTGATCTTCCCGATGTTCTTCGCCTCCTCGGCGCTCTACCCGCTCTGGCGGGTGCAGGAGGCCAACCTGACGCTGTGGTATATCTGCCAGGCCAATCCCTTCACCCATGCGGTGGAGCTGATCCGCTTCGCCCTCTACGGCCGGCTTGAACCCACCTCGGCCGCGGTGGTGGCGGGATCGCTGCTGCTCTTCGGCGCCCTGGCCGTGCTGGCCTATGACCCGGCGCATGGCGCCATCGGGCGCCGTGGCGCCCCGGCGGCGGCATGATGGCCCGCCCCTGCGCCGCGCTGCTGCTGGGCCTGCTTCTGGCGCCCGCCCTCAGCCATGCCGCGCACGCCGCCAGCGTGGAGGACCCGGACTGGCCCTGCGTGCAGCGGCTGGTGCCGAGCCTGAGTGCCTCCGCCGTCTGGTCCGGCCCCATGCCCCCGGCCGATGACAGCTGGCGGCAGGTGCCGGAGGTCGCGGCCCTGGTGGCGGCCATCACCCCGAACGGGGTGCGGGAGGCGAATGGCCTGCGCGCTATCCAGGACTTCGTGGCGCCGCTGGATGCCGGGGCACGGCGGCAGCTTCTGCCGCTGGCCCTTTCCGGCACCCTGGCGGAAACCAACGGGGCGCGCGGCCAGGTGATCGAGCGCATCCGCGTCTTTGCCCGCCGCCAGCGCGGGCTGGCGGAGACGGTGCAGCGCCTGACCGAGCAGCTCGATGCCACCGACACAGCAGCGCCCGCCGCGGGCACCGAAGAGGCCGCCCGCCGGGCCGAGCTGCAGCAGCATATCTTCTTCGCCACCAAGACCTTCCAGGATGCCGAGCGCACCGTCCGCTACATGTGCGAGGTGCCGGTCCGGATGGAAGCACGCTTTGGTGCCTATGTGCGGGCCCTGGAGGCGGCCCTGCCCCCGCCCCCGTGACACTAGGGCGCGCCAGGCGCGGGGTGCAGTTCCTCCAGAGGCAGGCCAGCGGCTTCCCAGCCATCGGTTCCCTCCGGGTACCAGTACACGGCACGCCAGCCCCAAGCGGCGACGCGGCGGGCGGCGTTCCAGCTCATCCAGCACTGGGCGAGGCAGTAGAAGACCAGTGGGCTGTCCAGCCTGCCGCCGGCCGCCATGGCGACCGTATCGCGCAGCCAAGCCTCCTGGGCCGGCGAAAGCTGCCCCCGCCCCACCTCCGGCAGCCAGAGGCTGCCAGGGATGCCAAGGCGCGGGGAAGGACGCCACAAGCTTCCGGATGGCAGGCCCTCAGGGCGGCGGGCAGCCGGCAGCACGTCGAACCAATGGGCGCTGCCACTACGCCACAGCGCCGCTGCCGCCGCCGTGTCCAGCGTGCTGGCCCCCGGCACGCTAGGCGGCGTGGGCGCGCGGTAATCGCCCATGCGATAGCCTTCGGGCACTTCCACCTCCGCCGCGCCGGCCGGAAACGCCATGGCGAGGAGCAGGAGGAAGGCGTATCTCACGGCGTGCCGGTATCGAGCCGTCCATCCGGGCGCAGCAGCGGCACGCCATATTCCCGCAGGACAGCGGTGATCTCCGCCTGCCTGTCACGGATGGCGGCATTGATGCGGCGGCGCCATTGCGGCTCATTGGCGCGCACGCCCATGGTGATGCGGTAGTCCATGCGCGCCGCGCCGGGCGCGCTGGGCAAGGCCCGCATCGTCAGCGGCAGGTGCTGGACATGCGACTGGTAGCCCGCGATCGGTCCCCAGACCAGCGCCACATCCAGTTCCCCCGCCGCCAGGTCGCGCAGCATCTGCGCCGCCGGTGCTTCCACCCGCGTGTCCACGACCAGGGCATAGGAGCGCGTGCGGTTGAGCAGGCCGTTGCGCGCCAGAAGGTCCACCGGCGGCGTGCGGGCGATGACGCCGAAGCGAAGCTGGCGCTGCGCCGGGTCCGCGAAATCCTCGGGCGGCGGCGGGCGGTCGTTGCGGAACACGGCGACATAGGTGGTGTGGTAATAGGGATTCGTGTTCTGCATGACATCGTCGCTCGCCACCGTGCCCATCACGAGGTCGCAGCGACGCAGCCCCAGGGTATTGCGGACAAAGCCCTGCACCTGGGGAAAGAAGACGCTGCGGACCGGCAGGCCGAGCGCGTCGCCCATGATCTGGGCGATGCGGTTCTCGAAGCCTTCGCCGCGTTCGTTCGAGAAGGGCAGATTGGCGGGGTCGGCGCAGACGCGCAGTTCGTCCTGCGGCACCAGCTCCCCGGTCTGCGCCCCTGCCGCCACCGGCACCAGGGTGCCGAGCAGCAGGGCCGCGACAAGCCCAGGCCAGCGGCGCATCACTGATTGGCAATCCGCTGAGGGCGGCCCCTGCCCACCACGCCGTCCGAGCGCGCCTTCAGATAGGCATAGATGTCCTCGATATAGAGGGCCACGTCCTCCACCTGCCCGAAAGGCGGCATGACGTTCTGCTGCGAGGAGGTGACATTCTGGCGGCCATTGATGACCACCTCCAGGAACTGCTCATGCGAAAGGTGCTTGAGAGAGTCGACGAGATTGGGGGCGAAGCTGCTGCCGGCGCCATCCTGGCCGTGGCAGCGCTCGCAGGAGTTACCGTAGCGACGGTAGCCGTTATAGGTGCCACGGTCGACGCGGCCGTCCTGGACCGTATAGGGCTTTTCCTCGGTCGTCGCGGCGCTCTGTTGCGCGGTAGCCGGCAGGGCGAGAGCACAGAAAGCCGCCGCGACGGCCGCGTGCAAGAACTTCATACGTGACATCTCCATCCCGTTTCGAAGGCAACGGGCCAGCCCCCTGAGGAACTGGCCCGCGTATCGTCACCAAGCGCTTGGCGGCTTGTTCAATTGGGCAGCGCGAAGACAGTCAGCACGCCACCGAGCTGGGTGTAGTTGGCCAGGGACTTATAGGCGCCGACCGCGCCCAGGCCCTCCTGCTCGCCCTGCAGGCCCGCCGCCATGCCGATGCCGGCCCAGCCGCCGACACCCGACAGCACAGCGATGTATTGCTTGCCGTTGTGGGTAAAGGTGTTGATGTTGCCGATGATGCCGGAGGGCGTGCGGTAGCTGAACAGCTCCTTCCCGTCGCGCTTGTCGACGGCCTTCAGGTAGCCTTCCAGCGTGCCGTAGAAGACGATGTCGCCCGCCGTCGCCAGGGCACCGGACCAGACGGAGAAACGCTCTGGCTTGGACCAGACGATCTTGCCCGCGCTCGCGTCCCAGGCAATGAAGTTGCCCATGTTGTCCGAGCCCTTGGGCGGGTACATGGACAGCGTCGCACCGACATAGGGCTGGCCCGCGGTATAGGAAACGCGGAAGGGCTCGTAGTCCATGCAGACATGGTTGGTCGGCACATAGAAGACATTCGTGCGCGGCGAGAAGGCCGCCGGCTGCTGGTCCTTGGTGCCGAGTGCGGCCGGGCAGATATTCTGGGTATTGTTGTCCTCGCCGCCCTGGCGCGTGGAGAATTCACGCACCACTTCCGGACGGCCGGTTTCCATGTTGACCTTGGTTGCCCAGTTGACCGCCGGGTCGTATTTCTCGGCCACCAGCAGCGCGCCTGTCTCGCGGTTCAGCGTATAGGCGAAGCCGTTGCGGTCGAAATGCACCAGCGCCTTCACGGGCTGCCCGCGCACATTGATATCTGCGAGGATCATCTCGTTGACGCCGTCATAGTCCCATTCGTCATGCGGCGTCATCTGATAGACCCAGCGGGCCTGGCCGGTATTCGCATCCCGGGCGAAGATGGTCATGGACCAACGGTTGTCGCCAGGGCGCTGCACCGGGTTCCAGGTGCCCGGGTTGCCGGTGCCGTAATAGACGAGGTTCAGATCAGGGTCGTAGGAGAACCAGCCCCAGGTCGTGCCGCCGCCGATCTTCCACTGGTCGCCTTCCCAGCTCTGCAGCGAGCTATTGGCGCCGACAGGCTTGCCCAGATGGGTGGTCTTCTGCGGATCAACGAGGATCTCGTTGTCAGGCCCGACGGAATAGCCGCGCCAGGCCACCGAGCCGTCGCGCAGGTTATAGGCCGTGACATGGCCACGCACGCCGAACTCGCCGCCGCTGATGCCGACGAGAACCTTGTCGCCGAAGACCATCGGCGCGGCGGTCATGGTCTCGCCCTTGCCCGCATCGCCGTTGGAGACACTCCAGGCTACCTGGCCGGTCTTGGCATCCAGCGCCACCACCTTGGCATCGGCCTGGGCCAGGATGATCTTGCCATCGCCATAGGCGACGCCACGGTTCACCGTATCGCAGCACATCACGGCGATGACGCTCGGGTCCTGCGTGGGTTCATAGCGCCAGATGACGCGCCCGGGCTCCTTCAGATCCAGGGCGAAGACCCGGTTCGGGAAAGGCGTATGGATATACATCACATCGCCCAGCACCAGAGGCCCGCCCTCGTGCCCGCGCAGGACGCCGGTGGAAAAGCTCCAGCTCGCTTGCAGCTTTCCTACGTTGTCGCGGTTGATCTGGTTGAGTTCGCTGTAGCGATGATTGGCGTAGTTGCCAGTCGGCATGACCCACTGGTTGGGGTCACGCTGTAGCTTAAGAAGCTCCTCATTGGCGCTGGCACTGCCGATGCAGAGCCCAAGCACCGCTGTGGAAACAGCGATTTTCCTGAACATGCCTGACCTTCCCCTTTTTGCCGGGAGCCAGCACGCGCCGTCCGGCTTTTTTCGTCATCAAGGTGCTTGATGCTCCTGGTCAGGCGGCATCGCCACCTGGTAGGTGGAGCAGGGGACATTATTCTCCCTCAGGAATGTTATGGCTCTTTTCGATCAGGCAGCAAGCTTAAATTCAAGAATATTCTGCCTTGCCATCATCCCTGTCGGGAACAGGCATAACAGCATTCTTTGCCATGCCGCGCCGCAGCAAGAAAACGCCAAGCCCCGTTACAGAAACAGACATCTTCGCGAGGCGGGGAAGATTGCCTCGCAACCAGGTCAGATAGGTGTCTCACGCGCCTCGCTGGGCTGGCAGCGCCATCGTGCGATGCGGTAGGCCGGATGCCGCTCGGCCCATTGGGCCGCCTGGAACTGCCCCTGCGTCATGCAGGCGATCAGGGAACGCCCGGCAAATTCCGGCCATTCATCCCGGCACGTGGTCGGGGATGACAACAGGCACACTGTCAGAACCAGCTCGATCATCACCGCTCCACCTGGGCATCGACAGGCGCGGGGACGTTGCGGCATCGTGTCACGATACGTCCCGGCCATAACGGCATAAGAGTAGAATGCCGCAGGCGGATGCGAGTCCGCGTTCTGCGGCGGGAGGAACACAAGATGGTGCGGTTAACCGGACCTGTGGCTTGGCTCCTGGGGGCGCTTCTCGCATGGCCCATGGCCCATGCGGCGGACCCTCCGCCGGCGCTGAGCCCCGCACAGGTCGCCTTGTTCGAGACGCCGCATCTCGCTTCCGTCCGGAACCCGCTTTGGCTCGACTATGCTTTCCGGCGGGAGGAGACCGGGCGGCCAACCGTCACGGACCGGATATCCCTGGAAGTGCGGCATGTGGGGGAGGACGGCCGGCACGATGTCTACCCGGAGTTCCTGACCGGGGAGCGGCGCATCGCCTATCCTCCTGCCCTGGGCTTCCTCGGCAATCCCCTGCTGATCTTCGCGCTGGACCGGGACACGCGGGAACTCTCCGCCGCGACCGGGGGCTCGATGAACTGGTTCCGTGGCCGCTTCCGCATGGCCCTGCTGGAGCGGGCGACGCTGGAGCGCAGCCAGGTGGCCGCCGCCGGCCAGGCGGCGCCGGTGGAGGCCATCCGCATCGAGGTGACGCCCTTCGACCATGAAAGGCGCGCCGGCCGCTTCCAGGCGCTCCGCTATGTCTTCACGCTCTCGGATGCCGTTCCTGGCGGCATCGTGGAGATCCGCAGCATCGTCTCCAGCGGCCCGGATGCCCCGGAGATCATGGAAAGCATCACCTTCGCCGGAGCCCGCGCCCCATGATGCAAGGCCGCTTCCTGCTTGCCGTCCTTGTGCTGCTGCCAGCGGCGGCTTTCGCCGATGGCTATCCGACGGCGGCGCGCGCCGATTACGTCCTGGGCTGCATGGCCTCCAACGGCAACACGCGGCTGGCGCTGGAGAAATGCTCCTGCGCCATCGATGCCATCGCGGAGCAACTGCCCTTCTCGCGCTATGAGGAGGCGGAAACGGCGCTCCGCATGCAGGCGGCGCCAATGGGCGAACGCGGCGCCATCTTCCGCGACCCACCCGAGATCCGGCGGGCGCTGGAGGAGTTGCGGCAGGCCCAGGCTGAAGCCACCTTGCGCTGCTTCTAGCCAGCCTGCATCACGCAACTCGCGGATATCCAGCCGGGGCGCGCATCTCGCTCCGGCTGGAATGCCGCCGCGATGTGCGGTCCTACTTCAGGGTCGCGATATAAGCGATCACATTGGCACGCTGCTCGGCATCCTTGAGGCCGGCATAGATCATGCGCGCGCCCGGGATATAGCCACGTGGGTCGGCCAGGTAGCTGTCCAGGGTCGCCGCGTCCCAGGTCTTGTTGGCCTCCTTCATGGCAGGGGAGAAGTTGAATTTCGGCGCCTCCCCCGAGTGCCGCCCGAAGACGCCGGCCAGGCTTGGCCCCACCTTGTTCTGTCCCGCCTGCACGGCGTGGCAGGCCATGCACTGCCGGTTGAAAACAGTGCGCCCCGCCTCAGGGTCGCCAGGCGGCGCCTCCTGCGCCATGGCCCAGGGCATGAAGCCCAGCACCGCCGCAAAAGCCACCACCCCCAAACAAGCCCGCCGAATCCGCATCCTGCTTTCCTGCCTTTTTCCCTGCGGCCCCCGCCCTGGCGGCGGCCTGTGACATGTTGCTTCGCTTCCCGGCCCGGTTCTCAAGCCGGAACGACCACCCCCTTGTCGGATAGCTCCTGCAACAGCGGCAGGATGTCGGCCTCGATCACCTCCCGCGGCGCGGCGTAGCGGCTGGCCAGTTCCTCCGCGATCTGCGCCACGCTGCGCAGTCCATCGAGCAGGCGCAGCACCTCCAGCGCCGTCGGGTCCGGGATGAACATGCGTTCCGGCGCCAGGACCACCCAGCGGTCCCGCGCGCTGTCCTGCCGGAGCCGTGTGCCCCGTGCCAGCCGGAGCCTGCTCTCCGCGCCCAGGGTGCTCACGTCATGGCCCGCAGTGGCGCGGCCGCGCCGACGCGCACGGCGCAGAACTTGAACTCCGGGATCTTGCCGAAGGGGTCGAGCGCCGGGTTGGTCAGCAGGTTGGCCGCCGCCTCGGCATAGCAGAAGGGCAGGAAGACCATGCCGGGCGGCACGTCGCGATCCGCGCGGGCCTTGAGATCGACGGTGCCGCGCCGCGTCTCCAGCCGCACCCTGTCGCCCGGGGCCAGGTCCAGCCGGCGCAGGTCGGCGGGCGAGAGCAAAGCCACCGCCTCCGGCTCCAGCAGGTCGAGCACATCGGAACGCCGGGTCATCGAGCCCGTGTGCCAATGCTCCAGCACCCGCCCGGTGGAGAGCACCATGGGGTATTCATCATCCGGCACCTCGTCGGGCGGGATGATATGCGCGGGAACCAGGCGGGCGCGCCCGCTGGTGGTCGGGAAGCCCCTGGCGAAGAGGATCTCGTTGCCCGGCTTGTCGGGCGAATCCACGGGATAGGTCACCGCCCCTTCCCGCTCCAGCCGCTCCCAGGTGATATTGGCGAAGGAGGGCATCACCCGCGCCATCTCGGCAAAGACCGCCGCGGGCCCCGCGTAATCCCAGTCGAGGCCGAGGCGGCGGGCCATTTCCTGGATGATCCACCAGTCCTGCCGCGCTTCCCCGGGCAGCGGCACCACGGGGCGGGCGAGCTGCACGCGGCGGTCGGTATTGGTGAAGCTGCCGGTCTTCTCGGCGAAGGCCGAGGCGGGCAGCACCACATCGGCATGGAAGGCGGTCTCGGTGAGGAAAAGGTCCTGCACCACGAGATGGTCGAGCTTCGCCAGGGCCTCCCGCGCATGCTGGAGGTCCGGGTCGGACATTGCCGGGTTCTCGCCCTCGATATACATGCCGCGGATGGTGCCGGCATGGATGGCGTTCATGATCTCGACCACCGTCAGCCCCGGCTGCGGGTCCAGCACCGTGCCCCAGAAACGCTCGAAGGCGGTGCGGATCTCCTCCTTCGCCACCGGCTGGTAATCCGGCAGCACCATCGGGATCAGCCCGGCATCGGAGGCGCCCTGCACGTTGTTCTGACCGCGCAGCGGGTGCAGCCCGGTGCCGGGCCGGCCGATCTGCCCGGTGATCAGGGCCAGCGCGATCAGGCAGCGGGAATTGTCCGTGCCATGGACATGCTGGCTGACGCCCATGCCCCAGAAGATGATCGCGGTGCGCGCGCGGGCATAAAGCCGCGCCACCTCGCGTAGCGTGGCGGCCGGGATGCCGCAGACCGCCTCCATCCGCTCCGGCGCGAAATCCCGGATACGCTCGCGCAACTCGGCGAAGCCCTCGGTATGGGCATCGACATACTGGCGGTCGAACAACTCCTCCTCGATGATGGTGTGCAGCAGCGCATTCAGCAGCGCGACATCGCTGCCCGGCCGGAAGGCCAGGTGGTGGGCCGCATGGCGGGAAAGTTGCTGGCGGCGCGGGTCGATCACCACCAGCTTGGCGCCACGCTGCTTCACCGCGTTCTTGATGAAGGTGGCGGCCACCGGGTGGTTCACCGCCGGGTTGGCGCCGATCACCACGATCACCTCGGCCTCCAGCGCGGCGGCGAAGGGCGCCGTCACCGCGGCCGAGTTCAGCCCCTCCATCAGCGCCGCGACGGAGGAGGCATGGCAAAGCCGCGTGCAGTGATCGACATTGTTGCTGCCGAAGCCGGTGCGGACCAGCTTCTGGAAAAGATAGGCTTCCTCGTTCGAGCCCTTGGCCGAGCCGAAGCCGGCCAGCGACTTCGGCCCATGGGCGTCGCGCAGCCGGCGCAGCCCGGCGGCGGCCATCTCCAGCGCCTCCTCCCAGCTCGCCTCGCGGAAATGGGTCCAGGGATTGGCCGGGTCCACCTGGTCCCCGGCATGCTTGGGCACGTCCGCCCGGCGGATCAGCGGCCTGGTCAGGCGGTGCGGGTGCTGCGCATAGTCGAAGCCGAAGCGGCCCTTGACGCAGAGCCGGTTGTGGTTGGCCGGCCCGTCCCGTCCCTCCGCATAGACGATCCGCTCGTCCTTCACCTGGTAGGTGACCTGGCAGCCGACGCCGCAATAAGGGCAGAGGGAATCCACGCTGCGGTCGGGCCAGACGCGGCGCACCTGCTGCTCGTCCAGATAGGCGGCGGGCATCAGCGCCCCGGTCGGGCAGGCCTGCACGCATTCGCCGCAGGCGACGCAGGTGGAGGCGCCCATCGGGTCGTCGAAATCGAAGACCACCTTGGCGGCGGCATTGCGCTCGGCCATGCCGATGACGTCATTGGCCTGCACCTCGCGGCAGGCGCGGACGCAGAGGTTGCACTGGATGCAGGCGTCGAGATTGACGCGCATCGCCGGGTGGCTGCTATCGGGCGTCCAGCGCGGCAGGGCCGGGAAGCGGCTCTCCACCACCTCCATGCGGTCCGCCCAGCCCCAGAGGCGGGAGGTCGGGTCGGGCGAGGCCGAACGCGCCGGCTGGTCGGCCAACAGCAGTTCCATCACCATCCGGCGGGCACGCTCAGCACGGGCGCTGGCGCTGCGCACCTTCATCCCTGGCGCCGGCTTGCGCATGCAGGAAGGGGCCAGAACACGCTCGCCCTCGATCTCCACCATGCAGGCACGGCAATTGCCATCGGGCCGGTAGCCTGGCTCGGGCCTGTGGCAGAGATGCGGGATCTCGGTGCCGAGGCGCCGCGCCGCTTCCCAGAGCGTCTCGCCTGGCATGGCCTCGACCACCGCGCCGTCCAGTTCGAAGGCAATGGCATCGCTCATGCGGGTTGCCCCTCCTCACCGGCCATTTCCGGGAAATGACGCAGCAGGCTGAGCAGGGGATTGCTCGCCGCCTGGCCGAGGCCGCAGATCGAGGCCTCCCGCATCACCTCCGACAATTCGCGTAGCAATGGGAGGTCCCATTGCTCCCGCTCCATCAGCAGCCGTGCCTTCTGCGTGCCGATGCGGCAGGGCGTGCACTGGCCGCAGCTTTCATCCTCGAAGAAGCGCATCAGGTTGAGCGCGGCCGCGCGCAGGTCATCCGCCTGCGACAACACGATCACCGCGGCCGAGCCGATGAAGCAGCCATGCGGCTCCAACGTGCCGAAATCCAGCGGCAGGTCCGCCAGCGAAGCCGGCAGGATGCCCCCCGAGGCGCCACCCGGCAGAAAGGCGACAAGTTCATGCCCTTCCGCCATGCCGCCGCAATATTCCTCCAGCAATTCGCGCAGGGTGATGCCGGCGGGTGCCAGCTTCACGCCCGGCTCGCGCACGCGACCGGAGACGGAAAAGGACCGCAGCCCTTTGCTGCCGTGCCGCCCCTGCCCGGCCCACCATTCCGGCCCGCGCTCCAGGATGTCGCGCACCCAATAGAGCGTCTCGACATTGTTGATCAGCGTCGGGCGGCCGAAGAGGCCGCGCTGGAACGGGAATGGCGGCTTGTGCCGGGGGAGGCCGCGCTTGCCTTCCAGACTTTCCAGCAACGCTGATTCCTCGCCGCAGATATAGGCGCCGGCACCACGCCGCAGGTGCAGTGCCGGGCCGCCGGGCGGCAGTTTGGCGATCTCGCGGGTGAGGATCTCGCGCGCCAGCGGATATTCGTCGCGCAGGTAGATATAGACGGCTTCCGCTTCCACCACATGCGCCGCGATCAGCGTGCCTTCCAGGAAGCGGTGCGGATCGGTGTTGAGGTAGTGGCGGTCCTTGAAGGTTCCGGGCTCCCCCTCATCGCCATTCACCGCCAGCAGGCGCGGCCCGGGCTGCTCGCGCACCGCGCGCCATTTACGGCCCGTCGGGAAGCCGGCGCCGCCGAGGCCGCGCAGCCCGCCATGCTCCAGCGCCGCGATCACCGCCTCGGCCGCCAGTGCGCCGGCGCCGAGGCGCTCCAGCAATCGGTAGCCGCCGGCGGCGCGGTAGCGGTCCAGGTCGACGTAATCCGCCATGTGCGGATGGGTATCGCCCTGGCGGATCGCCTCCAGCACCGCCTCAGGCCTGGCCTGGTGCAGGAAATGGTGGCCGACCTCGACCACCGGCGCCTGATCGCAAAGACCGAGGCAGGGCGCACGCACCACCCGCGCCTCGAGGCCAACCCTGCCATCCAGCGCCTCGTGCAAGGCGGCGGCACCATGCATGGCGCAGGTCAGGCTGTCGCAGACACGGACCGTCAGTGGCGGCAGGGGCGGCATGCCTTCCTTCACCACGTCGAAATGCGCGTAGAAGGTGGCGACCTCATAGACCTCGGCATAGGAAAGCTGCAGCAGCTCGGCGAGCGCCGCCAGAAGATCCGCCGGAATCTGGCCATGCCGGTCCTGGATGCGGTGCAGGTATTCGATCAGCAGGTCTCGGTGGCGCGGGCTGTCGCCGAGCAGCGCCTCGACCTCTTGCCGCGCCTCCGGCCCCGCCTGCCGGCCCTTGGGCAGGGCGCGCGCCTGCCGGCGGCCGGAGCCAGGATGCTCCGGCCGCCGCGAAGATCCTGTCAGCGCTTCACTCATCCTCAACGCTCCGCCAGACCCGCCCTCAATAGATCACGACGCCGCGGATGGATTCGCCGCGGG